>NZ_JBEBMB010000144.1:0-2277 GCF_040081915.1 Xenorhabdus sp. SGI240 | reverse complement strand
ACACCCAAATGATAAAATCTTGTTGTGACATGGCCTTTTGTTCCTTTATTTCTCTATTTTTGACGACTTAAAGTTATAAAGGAGCGGCTATGTCATTTCAACTCATCATAAAAGTCGAGCATCGCGTTAAGTATATCTCAAGGATTTCACAGGGCATGCGTCAAACTAGGCATTGAAGACCTCCGCTACCATGATCTACGCCGGGAAGGGGCAAGTCGCTTGTTTGAGGCTGGGTTCTCAATTGAAGAAGTCGCGCAAGTCACAGGTCATCGCTCACTGAATGTATTATGGCAGGTATACACGGAGCTGTACCCGCAATCACTGCATGAAAAATTCAACAAACTTATGCAGTAGAAAGAAGAAGAATTCCCCAAAGGGCGGGAATCTGCCCTTTAACTCTCAGGGTAATCAACTATAGAGGAAATCCCTATAGTTGCCGTAGATGGCTCAAATCTGAATCATGGTTGAAATTCCAACCATCTTCAAAGTGTGATATCCCACTTTAGGTATGGTGATTTCCTCTATACCTTTTCTTTTTGTACCTGACTAACTGTCAGTCGCAAATTAACCGCGTCGCTAAATGATACGCGGAAAGTTTGTGCAACCCTTAATGAGGTGTACAAATTCTGCGAGTAAATAATATTTACGCACAAATCTTGCGCAATCCCTGATGAACTGGGCAAAGTCCGATTTTCGGACATTGGATTTTGCAGCGACGATTTTCGTCGGCACAAATAATCACCTTTTTGCATACCGATATTTTCGGCGCTCAAACTGACCCACTTTAAGAGGGTCAGTTCTTGTCCCATATAGCAAGACAACCAACCCGAAATTATCGGGTAGTCCAAAGTGAGGACTACGGTATTCTTCGAGGTCACTGAGCTAATGACCTCGACAATAGGACCTCTCAACCTCAAGGAACCCCTAGAGTTAATTCATCCCTCCGTTTGAAACGGAAGAATGCTGAATTAAAGGTGTGATATCCCACCTTTAGCTAAGTCGTTGATTTAACTTATTTCCTGCATTGAGCGAGAATTCAATTAAATCAAGGGGTTATAAAGACGGGGAATCCCGCTTTTAGTATGCTAAGTTTTATCAGTCATATGATAAATTTCATTAATTCACCATCTGTCATTTTATGTCATCCTGTCATCAAAACATGTATCTCACCCATTAAAGTTAATCAAGCCGTACTCTCCAGTATTGATGAACCGATTTTATTGATGTTCACAGGCGGAGCAGTATCTCACCGCCTTCATGTTATTTAGCAATGTATTGTTGATGAAATGAGGGAATAACTATGCAAGATAAAAAATCTGAAACACAAGTCTTAGAAGATGACGGCCTTGTTGTCGTTCCGACTCCGGAATATGTCAAAGATTCAATCAAAGAAGCAATCGAAGAGCACGCCCAAAGCCGCAACCATCCAGATGCAACACTGCAAGATAAGGGTTTTGTAGTTCTGAGTAATAATGTAAGTGGTAGTGAAACGATGGCGGCTACACCAAAAGCTGTTAAAGCCGCATATGATTTGGCGAATACAGCTAATCAAACTGCTAGCGGTGCAAACAATCTTGCCAGTACAGCAAATAATAAGGCTGATAATGCAAGCAACCTTGCTAATATTGCAAATGAAAATGCCAATTTAGCTTTACCCATTGGTGTTCCCGTTCCTTGGCCGACAGAGAATCCACCTGAAGGTTGGCTGATATGCAATGGTGAATCGTTTGATACAGCAAGATATCCGAAACTTGCGCTTGCTTATCCATCTGGTGTATTGCCTGATTTGAGAGGGGAATTTATTCGTGGATTAGATACGGGAGGTGCAATTGACCCGGGACGTACATTGCTATCTAAACAAAAGGCAACCATGCTGCCATCAGTCTTTACTTATAAAGATCTCCCCACAAATCCCAATCAACCCTCCAAAGATGCAATAGGAGTATTAGTCTCACCACCAATAAGCGCGTACAAAACAGAGGATGCTGATATTACGGATTTCATGGCTCAAGATTTTGATGATGCTGTATATGCATCATCTGATTCGTACCTAACCACTAGGCTGACAGCAGGAGGTAGAGCAGCATTGGCATCATTTCGTGTACGCCCTCGCAACATAGCATTCAATTACATAGTCAGAGCCGCTTAATTCTGAGCTAACCATTTAAACCCGTAATTTCTGCGGGTTTATTTTACGCTTCACTTTTCCCCTGCCCCAAATTCCACACCGAATCTTCCGGCATCTGAACACGGACATCTAAGCGACAACCTTCGGGA
>NZ_JBEBMB010000143.1:0-3220 GCF_040081915.1 Xenorhabdus sp. SGI240 | reverse complement strand
AAGAAGCTAATCCCGTTATCAGGCCGAATACTCAGGGTGAGGAAGGGTTCTGGGGAAAAGTCGGCGATGTGGGAACCGGTATCCTGAAAAATCTGGGAAATACGGCCATTGATATTGCTGAAGTTGTGTATAAAGGCCATCAGGCTGATGCTGCGGTGGAGATGAGACTGGAAGCATTAGCACATAAAGCCGCGGGGAATGAAGCAGAAGCGGATCGGTTAACGAATAAGGCTGATGCGCTCATGGAAAACGCGGATCTGGATGAGTACCGATTTAAGCCAGAAGGCGCGGCAGAAGAATTGGGGGATACCCTCGCTGACTTAAACCCCAAAGGGGTATTCAAGCAAGCGGTGAAAGGTATCGCTAAAGGCGGTTCAAAGGCAATGTCGATCATCACTGGCAAGGAAAAGGGAGTTGCACGAAAAAACTCCAGAGATAAACGACGAGAAACCCGAGCTGCTGAAAGAGACAAAACAACACCTTCCAAAGACCCAGACGAGCTTAAAAAGGAACTGAAAGAAAAACAGCAAAATAAAGGGGGTAAAGTCAAAGGGGTTAAGAAGACTAAGGTACCGTGTTTTGATCCTTATGACAGTGACAGGTATAAGTCATTTAAAACCCCTGAAGAAAGAAAAGCATTCCTGAATGAGTATGCGGATCAGTTACGTGGTCAGCAAGCAGCTATTAATGATATGTCACCTGAAGAATTCCAGATTGCCAGACAGGCATATGATGCAGATTCTGCAAAAGGCAGGGAAGAAGGTAAAAAAGGTGCGGGACGTCATAACAAGGCTGAATCAGCACAGCGTCGAGCAAAAAGGATGAAAACGAAAGAAATCAGGGACAATATGACACAACGTCATATAAATAACGGGATGCCGGAAAAGGAAGCAAAAAAAATAGCAAAAGAAAGAGCACCAAAAGCCCTTGATGGATTGGCTGCATTACATGAACCGGATATGGTGGCTGGTGGTAAGTTTAAGTACGCTACAAAAAGATTTGGTGACAAAGGAATTAATAGTGCCATTGGTAGTAGCTGGAAATCACGTTTAAAGACATTAGATGATGCAGCTAAAGCAGCTATTGAAAATGGTTTGGGTGACGCTAAGATGAATGTACAATTAGAAGTGTGTAAAGGAAAGGGGAAATAAATTATGCGAGATCATTATTTCAATGAATTTATTGACGAATTTGGGGAAGCTACTCAACATATACCTGTACCCGATGAAGCTATTAAAAAGTGGAAAGGAAGATTACCTGATAGATTGCTACATTATTGGAAAACAGAAGGTTGGAACAGCTATCAAAACGGTTTATTCAGCTTCGTAAATCCTGATGATTATGAAAGCATTGTGGATATGTGGCTGGAAGATACCCCGTTTGAATCAATGGATTCTTACCATGTTATTGCTAGAAGTGGCTTCGGTGATCTTTGTCTTTGTGGCGAGAAAACTGGAACAAATTTAAAAATATCATGTGCATTCAACACGATTTATTATAATAAAGGTAATTTTTACGATAAAAACAAGGAAAGTCATGATCTCGACATTTCCGCTTTCTTGTCAAGTAAGTCACCAGATTCATTCGATATCGAAGATGATGATGATATATGGCTTTTTTTTAGATCTGTAGAAAAATATGGTCCATTAAATGAAAATCAAATATTTGGTTTTGAACCTGCAATATTTTTAGGTGGTGATGTCGACTTGGAAAACATAAGAAAACTAGATTTATATATTCACTTAGATATTTTAGGTCAATTTTCAGAACCAATTATAGAAGAGGTCTAATAGACTAAATTGTATTAGCTTAAACTTGATCTGGCAGTGATCCTTTATTTATGGAATGTGCCAGATCAAGCCCAATTTAACGCACTTCCATTACCGACCACACGCAAACGCCAAATGATGCCAGGCATTGCGCATCCAGCTATCCGATTCTGCCCAAAATACCCATTTAGCCTGAGCTTCTGAAAAACCTGAACTGGCGGTGAGGTAATCCGTGGAGGTCACGTAAAATTCCCGTGCCCAGCCATCATAAAGATAAAAGTTCCCCCATTCCTCATAGAGCTGTTCCAGCGCATATTTGGAGGCAATCCGGCTGCCCAGTGATTTGCAAAGCTGTTTCGCATTTGAATAAAAATCTTTTGTCAGGCCGGAGCGCTCAAACCAGGTGTGAACCGTCAAGGTCAGCTCGACCTGCTGCCCGGTCTCATCAGTACCCGTGAGCCTGACTCCGTCAGGATTTTGCTGTACCGTCACCACATCCCCCGATACCGTCACCGAGGGCGAGTTACTCTGCCAGTTCACCCGGCCTGTATTGCCTGCCGTGATAAGACGGAATTTCGCGCCACGCCAGAGTACGGAGGGTCCCCTGAGACCAAACGATTTCTGGTTGGCATTGCCGCCCTGACGGTCAACGGCAACAGTATCAACCAGGCGTAACGTCGTAATAAATTCCACAGAGGAGACAACTTGCTGCTCACCCACTTCAGCAGTGACCGAAGCCTGTCCAGCATGACGACTGACCAGGGTTGCGGTTGCCTTTCCCTGACGGTCTGTCCTGTCTTCTGCAAAAATCATCTCACCAAGATTGCCAGACCAGTCAACCGCTTTATCCGCAAGCCCCTGCCCATGAATATCGGTGACGGTGACAGTAAAAGTTACCCGATCTTCGCCATCCGCCCTAGCACGGGTTTTATTGACCCGAAGGGTGGGTAACAGGATTTCATCAAAGGTGACAATCGGGGCAGCCACTTTATGATCACCGACCTGGATCTGCACCTGGTGATCTCCTGCAAATGTACTGCTCAATTGAACCTGCACTTGTCCCTGATTATCAGTTTGCGTCTGTTCTGAAGACAACACACCGTGATCCGTTTGCCAAATTACCGGCTGATTTGCTACGGGTGATCCCAGCGAGTCTTTCACCGTGGCGGTCAACACCACGGTATCCTGACCATCACCTTTCGCCCTGATTTTGTCCACCGTGATCGCGGGTTTCAGCCGGCGTTCAAACGTCACCGGAGCGGCATAAAGGGTTTTTCCCGCCACCTCGGCTTTCACCGTTACCCTCCCTGCGGTACGACTGACTAACCGGGCGGTCGCTTCTCCCTGACTGTTTGTCTGCTCTTGCCTGTCCAGCAGTTGCCCGTTATCCGCTGACCATTGTACTTCGCTGTGGGCAACGGGTCGATTCTCTGCATCGCGCACGTTCACCG
>NZ_JBEBMB010000142.1:0-2296 GCF_040081915.1 Xenorhabdus sp. SGI240 | reverse complement strand
TCAATATCAATTAGAGTGGCTATTGATCCTATTGCGTAAATAGCACCCAAAACAAACCAGCCCTGAAATACAACAAAAATGACAAATGCAGTATCAGTCAGCATGTCGTAACATCGAAAAGAGATAGGAATGTGTTTGTAATCTTTAACCAGTGAATCACTAGCAAACAAATACCCTAAGAACTTAATCACACCAAAGAGCCAGCCAGCGAAATAACCTACATTCACAAAACCCTCGGCATTCTGTGTGATACCAATAAACAAAAAGGACGCGATAATTGCATCCAGAATGATTGCATATATATATTTCATCACTAAGTTCTCTTACCCTTTGGCTTCTCTGTTGAATACTTACTCGCCCATGCCTTGGCAATGCTCAGACAATCATCAAACAGCTTGCCCTTTCTGCTGGCTGATCCCGAACAGCGATAGTGTTCTTTCGCCCGGTCACTTGCCATCGCCGCTATAGATGAAGAAAAGCCGAGCTTGGTTAACTCGGCCTGTACGTTCTTCTCGATAAATTGCTCGTGGTTCATGCGGGTTCTTCTCCATCGGGAAGTTCGTCAAGTCCGGGTAATGTTAGCTGTGATAATTCAAGGATGGCTTTTTCCGCCTTACGGATTTTCTTGAGGTGACGCTTGCGGAGGTTCATCAGATCACTACCTTTGCGTCCGAAGTTCTCGAATGACCACTTATTGGCAGATACCAGGCGATTTTGCATTTCACCAATGGTTAGCTCTTTGAGGCTTTCCATATCCATCAAGGACAAATTTCGTGGCTGGCTTTCCTTTTCTATTAAATCCAGCACCCATTTACGCAGTTCCTTTGCTACAGGAGTGTCAGCCAGCATCCCCAACAGATAGAGTCCACGCAATGAAAAGATACGAACCCGCGTCTTCAAATTTCTATAAGTAATTGATTCTTTCGAGGTCACTGTTGTAATGACCTCGGTCATGGCTGGAGTGAACTCATCGGAATTAGCGTTATACAGGTTGGTGACTGATTTGGTTTTGGCGTAATCCAATAACTGAGCAACTTGTTTACCCGTAAACCAAATTTTCCCATCGCCATTGTCAAAAGGGATCACTTCTTTTTCTTTGAAAGTTAATGCCGTACTCACGATGCTTATCCTTATTTAGGTAATGAACCTTTGCCGCAATAGGAGATCAGCCCATCGAGTAGCATCAGTTTTAGCTGATTCCTCAAAGGCTCATTCCTAAATAAAGGCTCGATGTTTAGATTGGCGCTGCGGTGCGCGGTGAAAATAAAAATGCCACCAGCGTTAACGGATGGCAGCAAATGTTATGCAGATCACTTTTTAATCACTTTGGTTGGATATAATCGCAGAGCGATTACAGAGAGAAACTATCCCACTGACACCGCCCTCTAACATACTCCTGCCACCCCAGTATCATTTGCTCTGAGGTGGTGGTGAAAACCGCTTAACGCGCATATGCAGAATTTCAGCATAATTATACATTGCTGACCGTTGCACCCTTAACAGGTAGCGGTCAGTCTCCTCCAGTGTGTTATAAGTATCGCCACCTATGAAAACAGACAGTTTTTCTATTCTCTCATTGAGTTCTGCTAACTCGTCAATAACACGTTGTTGATGTGGCTGGTTCATCTTGTCACCTTGTAACATTCAGTATTAATGTAATCCTGCAAATATCTTAATTTTGCCCGGTCGTTGATGATACCTTCTCGGATATCAAGAACAGCTGATCCAGTTTCTCCAGTGAGTTCGACGGTTCCTGCATCGCCCACGCTGCCGGAGGGAGTGGTTTCAGACACGGGACAGGTGGCCTTGATGCGCAGCTTGCGACGACCAGCGGCAACATCAGCCCGAAGAGTGTCGATTTCAGTCTTGGCATTGGCGAGTTCCTGAGTGTGTCGGGTATCTAATTCGTGGAGTTGCTGGATGCGCGCTTGCTGGTTGGTGTTGATGGCGACCTGTTCGTCATACTGTAGCTTTAAGCTACGGTATTCCTTGGCCTTGTCCTGATACTCACTGTAATAGAACCAGAACAGGCCAGCGACGACAGCAAAAGCACCAAGGGTGAAGTACTGGCTGTTGAATTTCATGTCACTCACCTTGTTCAGTACGTGTTGTTTTACCCTTACCTGTTTCAGCCAGAACAAGATCCAGAACTAAGTCAGTGGCCTGTCCGATTAATCCTCTTATCTTGCTTTCATGTTCAGGCCTGACCTTCTTCCACTCGTTGAGGCCAGTACCAAACACACTGGCTAGTTGCTTGTCTCTTTTTAAGTCAGCGCAGGCCTGATTCAGTTCTTCC
>NZ_JBEBMB010000141.1:0-3460 GCF_040081915.1 Xenorhabdus sp. SGI240 | reverse complement strand
CGCTCTTTTCTCTGCCATCTTACGCAGCAATTGGCCAATGAAATCTGTCCCCAGATAGCCAATCACCACACTGCCGATGTAGGCCAAGTCAGGATTCAGACCGAACAGATTTAATACATCACGAATGAACCAGGCGAACATGGCGCACATAAAGGCGTCGATTGAGACCTTTACCCAGCCGCCACCGTTGTAGCGGCCTCGGAAAAATGCCATTGTTCCGGCGAGAGTTGCCCAGATACCTTGCTCCCTTACCGATATGAGCCAGTCTCCGAGTTGTACCCAGATATCAGGATTTTCTTTCATCTTCATATTCCACCCCATTTGAACAATGGGCGTCCGTGGGGTGAACGATGGTTACCCCTGTGAGTTGTAGTAAGTGGGATGCCAGCCGCAACAATTTGGCGTGTTGAGACGTTGCGGCGGCGAATACAAAAAAACCAGCACTTGGCTGGTTATTGTGATAATAAACTAACTTTATAATCTATATTAAATATCACTTTGATGTATTCTGACAGCAAGGAAATATAAACCTAACAAAGTAGTGGTTGCAATATTTAACAACATCAAGAAATAGACAAAAACAAAAATAATTTTCAATGCAGTCAAGCACCATAATGAGCTCGCACTAGCAAACCAAACCGCAAAATTTTGTCCAACTAAAGATGTTGTTAATCCAATGCTGAATAATGCAAAGCTTACAAGAGCCAAATAACCAAATAGATAACAAATAAAGCGCCGTCTCGTGAGCTTCACTGATGACATTTTCCCTCGGAAACTTTCTTTTAAGGTAGGAGGAGTTCCCGCCATAATATCATCAATCCGAGCATTCCCAAAAGTAGAGACAGCCGCCAAGGCAGCAATATAAAAACCGATTAGAACCTGTAGCAAACCATTTACTTGTGAAATTAATCCATTATTTCCAATTAGCTTGAATTGATTTGGCAGGTAACTATATACAATAGTAATAAATATAGCACCAGCAAGTGGCAGATATAGGTCGTACCACTTTTTCTCCTCATGCTTTATTTTCAAATAATTAAGTGGTGATAAAAGTTTCATCATTTATCTCTCACTGCTTACAAAAGATTCTTCATCCTTAGTTCTAAATCTTCATGAATATTTTCTTCGCATTGGTTAATGCCATCTGGAAGAATTACCTTTTCACTTTTTGTAAAAAGTTTAGTGGCTGCATCTTCATTCCGATCTAACTCCAAGCTAGATTGCTTCCCATCCTTACTATAACTTATAGAAACCTTGCTATAGCCTTCTTTGAAGCCTCTTCTACGGAATATCTCTAGTAAGCGTTTTTTATCTCTGGTTGCAGGCTGCCTCACTACTTTAAATCTAACAGCTCTTTCTGTTAGTTCGGTGTAAGCAGTCCTGTCTAACCCGCCCTTTTTCTGTGTGCTAACAAGTCGAACATTATGAATCTTGCCGCCTTGTAAAGCATCCATAATGGTCTGGGAGCCATGAGAAAATATTTCCAATTTAGGCCTAAGCTTGCATCTAGCCCGAGTTGCTGGGTTTATAAAGTCAGAACCGTCGAATGCCTCTTTCAAAATGGCATTCATAAATGGCTCAATGATTGACTTACTTATTCCAGGAACGCATTCAACCAAAGTTTTGAAATAATCGACCGTATTTGGCGATGGAGAGGTCGAAATGATTATATGTGAAGATATGGCAATGCCTTCTCCTGCTAACTTAGGCTCTACTCGCAAACTCCCTGTAGCTAAATCCGCAAAAACCGGATCAGAAGCATTCTGATCACATAACTGCACTAAAAGTGTAGCGCTAGTATTCCCAGAATCATATCTAGATTTTGATATACGAATCGCCCTTGTCCCGTTATTATAAGTCTTTACTGCCCCACCTTGCTGAACTAACATATTAATTCTACTGAGTATGTCAGTTATTGGAATATCTGGTGCCTCTATATGCGTAGGTTTAAAACAAAAATCGAATGTTAGAACCCACCTATCTAAGTTTGAAAGCACAACAGTCAGCCTCTTAAAATAAATTTATATGATAAATTTACTATTAATATCTATATGCCAACAAGTCTGCACTTCAAACAAATTGATCTGTGTTCCATTTAGAAATCCATTAGCTGTATATAAATACAGTATCACTCATAACTCAAACTGAAAAGAAGATTTTACCTATCAATTTTTCGCTTATTGAATAAGCCAGATTGAATGTCGTGTAACAAAAAAAGGCCACGCCATGCGCAGCCTTGGAATAACTACTTGAATTAGTTCCGATATCGGAATTCCGATATCGAGAAATTGAAATATTCATCTAAACATCCCGAACTTGCGGGATTTTGAACTACCTGAAAATCTTCGGTAGTTGGATAAAACCATCGAATTCATCTTTCATAGGTGTGTTCTCTATACCAATTCGAGGTGTTGATCGAAATGGTCAGAACAACACCTAACATTCTGATTTAAATATGATATAGGTGTTTATCGACCCCGATCGAGCTGTGAATGCTGAGTTGACTGCTGAACTTATTTCCCGTTCGGCTTCTCTCTTGCCGCCCAGTAACGATCATGTTCTTCTGGTGTAGCTCCCTGAGCTTCGAAAGTATTACCAATTTTCAAGCCATCAGGCAAAAGCGCCCAAGCAACATAAAAATACCGGGGTTCAAATTCTTCCCCTATCCATCGATAAATACCGCTATATTCTTTCTCATTCCAGAAACTAACATAACCAATGTGCCAACCATCGCAAGGATTTAAAACCAACACTTCTTTACCGTTCATATCAAACGTAGGTTGCTCAGAGGCAGGACGGATAACTAAGGATTCTGTGACTGGTGCAGACATACGCTCCCCCGGAAAGCAAAAAGCCCCGCGAGTGCGAGGCTTAGAATTCTTTTCTGTTTCAACGAGAGGCAATAACCCATCGTTGGAATAACGATAGGCTATTTTTCCGAGAAATGCAATAGCTATTTACTATTTATTTAAAACTAAATAGAAGTTATTTCCCTTTTTGTGAGTTTTTGCAATATAAAATCAGCTCTAGCCTCCTCTTTAAAACATTCTGTTACCAGATGCTCAAACAATGGCTGATATTTGTCGTAGCAGGTAGTTTTGGATACTCCCGTTAGTGGCTTCACTTCGCCCCATACATCTGTAAATTTCAGCCTAGAATACCCACGACCAGAGCATTTAGGACAGGTTTTATAGGTTGGAATACCAATCAACTTTGTCTGTTTTGCATCCAGAACCTCCCCGCGGCCATTGCAGCGGCATGAGTGACTGACTTCACTTTTCCCTTTACATGTCGGGCAAGCCACCCTCACCACCTCTCTAACTTCACAAAATTTAGCGTATGATGACGGAATAATTTCTACCCCCATACTTAAATTTGCCTTAACCAGATTTCTTGCCATCCACGGTGTATATGTCTTTGTAGTAAACACCTCTGCTTCAATAAACCCATCTTCACAATC
>NZ_JBEBMB010000140.1:0-24672 GCF_040081915.1 Xenorhabdus sp. SGI240 | reverse complement strand
GCCAGAAGGCGTAGAGATGGTTATGCCAGGTGACAACATCAACATGGTAGTTAACCTGATTGCCCCAATCGCAATGGACGAAGGTCTGCGTTTCGCCATCCGTGAAGGTGGCCGTACTGTAGGTGCCGGTGTTGTTGCTAAAGTTATTGCTTAATCTTTAGTTATCAAAAGATTATGAGAAAGAGGAGCTAAGGCTCCTCTTTTTGTATTTTGAGCCACCGAAATTGGTGGTTTTTTTGTTATTCAACAAAATAAAAACAATAATTGAAATGATATTTATTTCTATTTACTATTACGGGGTTTCTTTTATTTTATAAGCGTGGATAAATTTTGGGTATGGGGTTTTTATCCGACCTAAATAGTCATCAAGAGTGTGTAAATAGTTAAAAGAGTGCTTCCATGTATGTTTGTCTCTGCAATGCAATAAGCGATAAAACCATACGTAATGCTGTTAATCAGCAACATATTCGCTCTATCAGAGAGTTGAGGAATTTTGTTCCTGTAGGAAACGACTGCGGAAAATGTATACGTCAAGCACGTGAAATCATGAATGAGGAAATTGCCCTACTACCTCCAATAAATAATGTTGCCTAAAATAAGCACAATTTTCTTGCAATTACTCTGCCAAATTAGTACTACACTTTAGTTACTGGAAGCGGAGGACCTTGCTATGAAAGGTGATAAAAAAATAATTGCACATTTTAATAAACTTCTCGGCAATGAACTTGTCGCCATCAATCAATATTTCTTGCATGCCCGAATGTTTAAGAACTGGGGATTGATACGTTTGAATGATGTCGAGTATCACGAGTCCATTGATGAGATGAAGCACGCAGATAAATTTATTGAACGTATTCTTTTTCTGGAGGGGGTGCCAAATCTACAAGATTTAGGCAAGCTCAATATAGGCGAAGATGTAGAAGAAATGCTGAAATCTGATCTGGAATTAGAATTACGTGGTGCAAAGGATCTCAGAGAAGCAATCGCATATGCCGATTCAGTTCATGATTATGTTAGTAGAGACTTGATGATAGAGGTGCTTGCTGATGAAGAAAATCATATTGATTGGTTGGAAACTCAACTTGAACTGATAACTAGAATTGGAATACAAAATTACATTCAATCTCAGCTTAGTGAAGAAGAATAGCTATAATTTTGTCGCCCTATAATTTGATGTATATAGGGCGTTTTCTCCCATTTTCTTTCTTATTTTCCTCTTTCTAGTATGTACTTTTTGCATAGATTTCACTCTTAATATTGCTTTGTGAGTAAATTCACGTATAATGCGCGGGCTTACCTACACAGAGTAGGACTGATTTATTATCAGTAATGAGCGGTGATAAATAACCGCCATTTAAAATACCTCCGATATGGGGGTTATGCACAGAACGATTACGCTCCCCCATCAACCGAAATGGGTGTGAGGAGTAATCATTTACGTTTATAAAATAGTTGGAGCTCTGGTCTCATGCAGAACCAAAGAATCCGTATCCGCCTGAAAGCATTTGATCATCGTTTGATCGATCAATCAACTGCGGAAATCGTAGAGACTGCGAAGCGCACTGGTGCGCAGGTTCGTGGTCCGATCCCGCTGCCGACTCGTAAAGAGCGCTTTACCGTTCTGATTTCTCCACACGTAAATAAAGATGCGCGTGATCAGTACGAAATTCGCACTCACAAACGTCTGGTTGACATCGTTGAGCCAACCGAGAAAACCGTTGATGCTCTGATGCGTCTGGATCTGGCTGCCGGTGTAGATGTGCAGATCAGCCTGGGTTAATCAGGTCATTGAACGATTGAGAGGTTGAAACAATGATTGGTTTAGTCGGTAAAAAAGTGGGCATGACTCGCATCTTCACTGAAGATGGCGTTTCAATCCCTGTAACTGTTATCGAAATCGATAATAACCGTGTAACTCAAGTTAAAAACAAAGAGACTGACGGTTATCGTGCAATTCAGGTAACGACTGGTAGCAAAAAAGCTAGTCGTGTTAAGAAAGCTGAAGCAGGTCATTTCGCTAAAGCTGGCGTTGAAGCTGGCCGCATTCTGCGTGAATTCCGCCTGTCAGAAAACGATGCTGAATTCACTGTAGGTCAAAGCATTAGCGTTGAAATTTTCGCTGACGTTAAAAAAGTTGACGTTACTGGTACATCTAAAGGTAAAGGTTTCGCGGGTACTGTTAAACGCTGGAACTTCCGTACTCAAGATGCTACTCATGGTAACTCCTTGTCTCACCGTGTTCCGGGTTCTATCGGTCAGAACCAGACTCCGGGCAAAGTGTTTAAAGGCAAGAAAATGGCAGGCCAACTGGGTAATGAGCGCGTAACCGTTCAGAGCTTGGATGTAGTACGTGTTGACGCTGAGCGTAACCTGCTGCTGGTCAAAGGTGCTGTTCCAGGTGCAACGAACAGTAACCTGATCGTAAAACCGGCTGTCAAGGCGTAACGTCAAGGAGATAGGAATGGAATTGGTAATGAAAGACGCGCAAAGCGCGCTGACTGTTTCCGAAACTACCTTCGGGCGTGATTTCAATGAAGCGCTTGTGCATCAAGTAGTTGTTGCGTATGCAGCTGGTGCTCGTCAAGGTACTCGTGCTCAGAAAACTCGTGCTGAAGTTTCTGGTTCAGGTAAAAAACCATGGCGTCAGAAAGGCACTGGCCGTGCACGTTCTGGTTCTATTAAGAGTCCAATTTGGCGCTCTGGTGGTGTAACTTTCGCAGCGAAACCACAGGACCACAGTCAAAAAGTTAATAAAAAGATGTACCGTGGTGCTCTGAAAAGCATCTTGTCTGAACTGGTACGTCAAGATCGTCTGATCGTTGTCGAGAAGTTCTCTGTTGAAGCACCTAAAACTAAGTTGCTGGTACAGAAACTAAAAGAAATGGCTCTGGAAGACGTGCTGATCGTCACTAGCGAAGTTGATGAAAATCTGTTCTTAGCTGCTCGTAACCTGTACAAGGTTGACGTTCGTGATACAGCTGGTATCGATCCTGTAAGCCTGATTGCCTTCGACAAAGTGGTTATGACTGCTGAAGCTGTGAAGCAAGTTGAGGAGATGCTGGCATGATCCGTGAAGAACGTCTGCTGAAAGTACTGCGCGCGCCGCACGTATCTGAAAAAGCTTCTACAGCGATGGAGAAAAGCAACACCATCGTTCTCAAAGTTGCGAAAGACGCGACTAAAGCAGAGATCAAAGCTGCCGTACAGAAACTGTTTGAAGTTGAAGTGGAAGGTGTAAACACTTTGCTGGTTAAAGGTAAAGTTAAACGCCACGGACAGCGTATTGGTCGTCGTAGCGACTGGAAAAAGGCTTACGTCACCTTGAAAGAAGGCCAGAACCTGGACTTCGTTGGCGGCGCTGAGTAAGTCGGAGGAGTAAAGAACAATGGCAATTGTTAAATGTAAACCTACGTCTCCGGGCCGTCGCCACGTTGTTAAAGTGGTTAACCCTGAGCTGCATAAGGGTAAACCTTATGCTCCGTTGTTGGAAAAAAACAACAAAACTGGTGGTCGTAACAACAATGGTCGTATTACCACTCGTCACATCGGTGGTGGCCATAAACAGCATTATCGTCTGGTTGACTTTAAACGTAACAAAGATGGTATCCCTGCTGTTGTTGAGCGTCTGGAATATGATCCAAACCGTTCAGCAAACATCGCACTGGTTCTGTACAAAGACGGTGAGCGTCGTTACATCCTTGCGCCTAAAGGCCTGAAAGCGGGTGATCAAATCCAGTCTGGTGCTGATTCAGCGATCAAGACCGGTAACGCCCTGCCAATGCGCAACATTCCGGTTGGTTCTACTGTTCACAACATAGAAATGAAACCAGGTAAAGGTGGCCAGTTGGCTCGTTCAGCAGGTGCTTATGCTCAGATCGTTGCACGTGATGGTTCTTATGTGACCCTGCGTCTGCGTTCTGGTGAAATGCGTAAAATACTGTCTGATTGCCGCGCTACTTTAGGTGAAGTTGGTAACGCAGAACATATGCTGCGCGTTCTGGGTAAAGCTGGTGCAAGCCGCTGGCGTGGTATTCGTCCTACTGTTCGTGGTACGGCGATGAACCCAGTAGACCATCCACATGGTGGTGGTGAAGGTCGTAACTTTGGTAAACACCCTGTAACTCCATGGGGCATCCAGACCAAAGGTAAGAAGACCCGTAGCAACAAACGTACTGATAAATATATCGTACGTCGCCGTTCTAAAAAATAATTAGAGGATAAACCATGCCACGTTCTCTCAAGAAAGGTCCATTTATTGACCTGCACTTGCTGAAGAAGGTAGAGAAAGCGGTGGAAAGCGGAGACAAAAAGCCTATTAAGACTTGGTCCCGTCGTTCAACGATCTTTCCTAACATGATCGGTTTGACCATCGCTGTCCATAATGGTCGTCAGCATGTACCAGTTTTTGTGTCCGACGAAATGGTTGGTCATAAACTGGGTGAATTCGCGCCGACCCGTACTTATCGCGGCCATGCGGCCGATAAAAAGGCTAAAAAGCGCTAAGGTAGGAGGAAGAGATGGAAACTATCGCTAAACATCGCCACGCTCGTTCTTCTGCTCAGAAGGTTCGCCTTGTGGCTGACCTGATCCGCGGTAAGAAAGTGTCGCAAGCTCTGGAAACTCTGAACTATACCAACAAAAAAGCTGCTGGTTTAGTGAAGAAAGTACTTGAGTCTGCTATTGCTAACGCAGAACACAACGATGGCGCTGACATCGATGATCTGAAAGTCACGAAAATTTTCGTAGACGAAGGCCCAACTATGAAGCGTATTATGCCTCGTGCCAAAGGCCGCGCAGATCGTATCCTGAAGCGCACCAGCCACATCACTGTGGTTGTGTCCGATCGCTGAGACTCTGGAGACTAGCAATGGGTCAGAAAGTACATCCTAATGGTATTCGTCTGGGTATTGTCAAACCTTGGAACTCTACCTGGTATGCGAATACCAAAGAATTCGCTGACAACCTGGACAGCGACTTTAAAGTTCGCCAGTACTTGAACAAAGAACTGGTTAAAGCATCTATTTCACGTATCGTTATCGAACGTCCTGCGAAAAGCATCCGTGTAACCATTCACACTGCTCGTCCAGGTATTGTAATCGGTAAAAAAGGTGAAGACGTTGAAAAACTGCGTAAGGCTGTAGCGGATATCGCTGGCGTTCCTGCGCAGATCAATATTGCCGAAGTACGTAAACCTGAACTGGACGCAAAATTGGTTGCTGACAGCATCAGTTCACAGCTGGAACGTCGTGTAATGTTCCGCCGTGCTATGAAACGTGCTGTACAGAACGCTATGCGTTTGGGCGCTAAAGGTATCAAAGTGGAAGTCAGCGGCCGTCTGGGCGGTGCTGAAATTGCACGTACTGAGTGGTATCGTGAAGGTCGTGTACCTCTGCATACTCTGCGTGCAGACATCGACTACAATACTTCTGAAGCGCACACCACTTATGGTGTAATCGGCGTTAAGGTATGGATCTTCAAAGGTGAGATCCTGGGTGGTATGGCTGCAGTTGAACAGGCGGAAAAACCGGCTGCTCAACCTAAAAAGCAGCAGCGTAAAGGCCGCAAGTAAGGAGAGTCGCTGATGTTACAACCAAAGCGTACGAAATTCCGTAAAGTGCACAAAGGCCGCAACCGTGGTCTGGCTGCAGGTGCGGATGTTAGCTTCGGCACTTTCGGTCTGAAAGCTGTGGGCCGTGGTCGTCTGACTGCTCGTCAGATCGAAGCGGCACGTCGTGCTATGACCCGTGCAATTAAACGTCAAGGTAAAATCTGGATCCGTGTGTTCCCAGACAAACCTATCACCGAAAAGCCACTCGAAGTGCGTATGGGTAAAGGTAAAGGTAACGTAGAATACTGGGTTGCCTTGATCCAACCCGGTAAAGTCCTGTATGAAATGGACGGTGTGCCTGAAGAGCTGGCTCGTGAAGCATTCAAGCTGGCAGCAGCGAAACTGCCTATCAAAACCACCTTTGTAACTAAGACGGTGATGTAATGAAAGCACAAGAGCTGCGCGAAAAAAGCGTTGAAGAGCTGAACACTGAGCTGCTGAACCTGTTACGTGAACAATTCAATCTGCGTATGCAGGCGGCAAGTGGCCAGCTGCAACAGTCTCACCTGTTGAAACAAGTGCGTCGTAATATTGCACGCGTTAAGACTTTACTGACTGAGAAGGCGGGTGCGTAATGACCGATAAAATCCGTACTCTGCAAGGTCGTGTTATTAGCGACAAAATGGAAAAATCCATTGTTGTTGCTATTGAGCGTAAGGTGAAACACCCATTGTATGGTAAATTCATCAAACGTACGACTAAACTGCACGTACATGACGAGAACAATGAATGTGGAATTGGCGATGTAGTGGAAATCCGCGAAACCCGTCCACTGTCTAAGACTAAATCTTGGACTTTAGTTCGCGTCGTAGAGAAAGCGGTTCTATAATAGATCGCTGTATCGTACAAAATAAACGGCCCAAAATATAACGGGGCCGTTTATTTTTCTGTCCATCGCGAAGATGTGGTGTTATAATGCCGCGCCCTCGTAGTGTGGGATATTGAAACGGCCTCTTTAAAATAAAGTGGCTCAGTAGTAGTTGACATTTAGCGGAGCACTAAAATGATCCAAGAACAGACTATGCTGAACGTGGCCGACAACTCCGGTGCACGTCGCGTAATGTGTATCAAGGTTCTAGGTGGCTCGCACCGTCGCTACGCACATGTCGGTGACATCATCAAGATCACTATCAAGGAAGCAATTCCTCGTGGTAAAGTGAAAAAAGGTGATGTCCTGAAAGCGGTAGTGGTGCGCACCAAGAAGGGTGTTCGTCGCCCGGACGGTTCTGTCATTCGCTTCGATAGCAACGCTTGCGTATTGTTGAACAACAATAGTGAGCAAGTTATCGGTACGCGTATTTTTGGGCCGGTGACTCGTGAACTTCGTAATGAAAAGTTCATGAAAATTATTTCTCTGGCACCTGAAGTACTCTAAGGAGCATGCTATGGCAGCGAAAATCCGTCGTGATGACGAAATTATCGTGCTGACTGGTAAAGACAAAGGCAAGCGCGGTAAAGTAAAACAGGTTCTTTCTTCTGGTAAAGTTATTGTTGAAGGCATCAACCTGGTAAAAAAACATCAGAAGCCAGTTCCGGCTCTGAACCAACCAGGTGGCATCGTTGAAAAAGAAGCAGCTATTAATGTTTCTAACGTTGCAATTTTCAACGCAGCAACCGGCAAGGCTGACCGTGTAGGTTTTAGATTCGAAGATGGCAAAAAAGTGCGTTTCTTCAAATCTAACAACGAAACTATCAAGTAATTTGGAGTATACGATGGCGAAACTGCATGATTACTACAAAGACGAGGTAGTCAAGAAACTGATGACTCAGTTTGGTTACCATTCTGTCATGCAAGTCCCTCGGGTCGAGAAGATCACCCTGAACATGGGTGTTGGTGAAGCAATTGCTGATAAAAAACTGCTGGATAACGCAGCGGCTGACTTAGCAGCAATCTCTGGTCAAAAGCCATTGATCACCAAAGCACGCAAATCAGTTGCAGGCTTCAAAATCCGTCAGGGCTATCCAATCGGCTGTAAAGTAACCCTGCGTGGAAAACGCATGTGGGAGTTCTTTGAGCGCCTGATTTCTATTGCTGTACCACGTATCCGTGACTTCCGTGGGTTGTCCGCTAAATCATTCGATGGTCGTGGTAACTACAGCATGGGTGTTCGTGAGCAAATCATCTTCCCTGAAATCGATTACGATAAAGTGGATCGCGTACGTGGTTTGGATATTACTATCACCACTACTGCGAAATCTGATGATGAAGGCCGCGCACTGTTGGCTGCGTTTAACTTCCCGTTCCGCAAGTAAGGCAGGGTACTCATGGCTAAGCAATCAATGAAAGCACGTGATGTAAAACGTGCGAAATTAGCTGAGAAATTCTTCGCAAAACGCGTTGAACTGAAAGCGATCATCTCTGATGTAAATGCATCTGATGAAGACCGTTGGAATGCTGTTCTTAAACTGCAAACACTGCCACGTGATTCCAGCCCTTGCCGTCAGCGTAACCGCTGCCGTCAAACTGGGCGTCCGCATGCATTTTTGCGGAAGTTTGGGTTGAGCCGTATTAAAGTCCGTGAAGCCGCTATGCGCGGTGAAATCCCGGGCCTTAAAAAGGCTAGCTGGTAATTGTCACCAATTGAATCACGGGAGTAAAGACAGATGAGCATGCAAGATCCGATCGCGGATATGCTGACCCGTATCCGTAACGGTCAGGCCGCGAATAAAGTTGCGGTCACCATGCCTTCCTCCAAGCTGAAAGTGGCAATTGCCAAGGTGCTGAAGGAAGAAGGTTACATTGAAGATTTTAAAATCGAAGGCGACACTAAGCCAGAACTGGAAGTTACTCTGAAGTATTTCCAAGGTAAGGCTGTTGTAGAAAGCATTCAGCGTGTAAGCCGCCCAAGTCTGCGCATCTATAAGAAAAAAGATGAGCTGCCACAAGTTATGGCTGGTTTGGGAATCGCTGTTGTTTCTACCTCTAAAGGTGTAATGACTGATCGTGCAGCTCGCCAGGCTGGTCTGGGTGGCGAGATTCTCTGCTACGTAGCTTAATTCGGGAGGAAAGAATGTCTCGTGTTGCAAAAGCACCCGTCGTCATTCCTGCCGGCGTAGAGGTTAAACTCGACGGTCAGGTTATTTCGATTAAGGGTAAAAACGGCGAGCTAAGTCGTAAAATCCACAACGCAGTTGAAGTTAATCATGCGGATAGCCAACTGACTTTCGCTCCGCGCGAAGGGTTTGCTGACGCTTGGGCGCAGGCAGGTACAACTCGTTCTCTGCTGAACGCTATGGTTATTGGTGTTAACGAAGGTTTCACTAAGAAACTTCAGCTGGTTGGTGTTGGTTATCGTGCAGCAGTTAAAGGCAACGCAGTTAGCTTGTCTTTAGGCTTCTCGCATCCGGTTGAGCATCAGCTGCCAGCAGGCATAACTGCGGAATGCCCATCACAAACTGAAATCGTACTGAAAGGTGCTGATAAGCAAGTGATTGGTCAGGTTGCGGCAGATTTGCGTGCTTATCGTCGTCCTGAGCCATATAAAGGCAAAGGTGTTCGTTACGCCGATGAAGTCGTGCGTACCAAAGAGGCTAAGAAGAAGTAAGGTAACACTATGGATAAGAAAGCAGCTCGTATCCGTCGTGCGACCCGCGCACGCCGCAAGCTCAAAGAACTGGGTGCGACTCGCTTGGTGGTACATCGTACCCCTCGCCATATTTATGCGCAGGTTATCGCACCAAATGGTTCTGAAACTCTGGTGGCCGCTTCTACAACAGAAAAAGCTATCAGTGAACAACTGAAATTTACTGGAAACAAAGAAGCCGCAGCATTAGTTGGTAAGATTGTTGCTGAACGTGCTCTGGAAAAAGGCATCAAAGATGTATCCTTTGACCGTTCTGGTTTCCAATATCATGGTAGAGTCCAGGCACTGGCAGATGCTGCCCGTGAAGCTGGCCTTCAGTTCTAAGGTAGAGGTGTAAGATGGCTCACATCGAAAAACAAGCTGGCGAACTGCAGGAAAAGCTGATCGCGGTAAACCGCGTATCTAAAACTGTTAAAGGTGGCCGCATTTTCAGCTTTACAGCACTGACTGTAGTTGGTGATGGTAACGGTCGCGTTGGTTTTGGCTACGGCAAAGCACGCGAAGTTCCGGCAGCAATCCAGAAAGCGATGGAAAAAGCACGTCGCAATATGAAAAACGTCGCACTTAACAGCGGCACTCTGTACCATCCAGTGAAAGGCTCACACACCGGTTCTCGCGTGTTCATGCAGCCTGCTCACGAAGGTACAGGTATCATCGCCGGTGGTGCGATGCGTGCTGTTTTGGAAGTGGCTGGGGTTCGTAACGTACTGGCTAAAACCTACGGTTCCACTAACCCGATTAATGTGGTTCGTGCAACCCTGGACGCTTTAGACAGCATGAAGTCTCCAGAAATGGTCGCAGCTAAGCGTGGCAAATCCGTCGAAGAAATTCTGGGGTAATGACCATGGCTAAGACTATTAAAATCACTCAGGTTCGCAGTTCAATTGGTCGTTTGCCTAAGCATAAGGCAACTCTGACTGGTTTAGGTCTGCGTCGCATTGGGCATACTGTTGAGCGTGAAGATACACCAGCTATTCGCGGTATGGTCAACTTGGTTTCCTATATGGTTAAAGTTGAGGAGTAACAGATGCGCTTAAATACTCTGTCTCCGGCTGAAGGTGCCAAGCACGCACCTAAACGTGTAGGTCGTGGTATTGGTTCTGGTCTGGGTAAAACTGGCGGTCGTGGTCACAAAGGTCAGAAGTCTCGTTCTGGCGGTGGCGTGCGTCGTGGTTTTGAAGGTGGCCAGATGCCTTTATACCGTCGTCTGCCAAAATTTGGTTTTACTTCACGTAAGGCAATGGTCACCGCAGAAATTCGTCTGTCTGATTTTGCCCACGTTGAAGGCGATGTTATCGATCTGAATGCACTGAAAGCTGCTAACATTATTGGCCCTCAAATTGAATTCGCAAAAGTAATGCTTTCTGGCGAAGTCAATCGCGCAGTAACTGTGCGTGGCTTGCGTGTTACTAAAGGCGCCCGTGCTGCAATTGAAGCTGCTGACGGTAAAATTGAGGAATAAGTAACAGATGGCTAAACAACCAGGATTAGATTTTCAAAGTGCCAAAGGCGGATTAGGCGAGTTAAAACGCAGACTTTTGTTTGTCATTGGAGCTCTAATTGTTTTCCGTATTGGCTCTTTTATTCCAATCCCTGGTATTGATGCCGCTGTGCTTGCCAAATTGCTCGAGCAGCAAAGAGGCACCATCATTGAAATGTTTAACATGTTCTCTGGTGGTGCTTTAAGCCGTGCTTCTATCTTTGCACTGGGTATAATGCCGTATATTTCTGCGTCTATTATTATCCAGTTGTTAACTGTGGTTAACCCCCGTTTAGCAGAGATTAAGAAGGAAGGGGAAGCTGGTCGTCGTAAGATCAGTCAGTACACCCGTTATGGCACATTGGTGCTGGCAATATTCCAGTCAATCGGTATTGCTACTGGATTGCCGAATATGCCTGGGATGCAAGGATTAGTTATTAATCCTGGCGTTGCATTCTATTTCACGGCTGTTGTAAGTCTGGTCACGGGAACCATGTTCTTGATGTGGTTGGGTGAGCAGATTACTGAGCGAGGTATCGGTAACGGTATTTCAATCATAATCTTTGCTGGTATCGTTGCGGGTCTACCGCCTGCAATTGGTCACACCATCGAGCAAGCTCGGCAAGGCGACCTGCACTTCCTCCTGTTGCTGTTGGTTGCAGTATTAGTATTTGCCGTAACTTTCTTCGTTGTTTTCATTGAGCGTGGTCAACGCCGTATCGTTGTTAACTATGCAAAACGTCAGCAAGGTCGTAAAGTTTTCGCGGCACAAAGTACACATTTGCCGTTGAAAGTGAATATGGCTGGGGTTATCCCTGCAATTTTTGCTTCCAGTATTATTTTGTTCCCCGGTACCATAGCTTCTTGGTTCGGAGGGGGAACAGGCTGGAATTGGTTGACAACTATTTCTATGTATTTGCAACCAGGTCAACCGCTTTATGTGTTATTATACGCTTCTGCAATCATCTTCTTCTGTTTCTTCTACACGGCTTTGGTTTTTAATCCAAGAGAAACAGCAGATAACCTGAAGAAGTCTGGTGCATTCGTACCAGGAATTCGTCCGGGAGAGCAAACGGCTAAGTACATTGATAAAGTAATGACTCGTCTAACCTTAATTGGTGCGTTATATATTACTTTTATCTGCTTAATCCCGGAGTTCATGCGTGATGCAATGAAAGTTCCATTCTATTTTGGTGGTACTTCTCTACTGATTGTAGTCGTCGTCATCATGGACTTTATGGCTCAAGTGCAAACTCTTATGATGTCGAGTCAATATGAGTCTGCATTGAAGAGGGCAAACCTGAAAGGATATAACCGCTAATTGGTTTGCTTGAGAAGTTACGGAGAGTAAAAATGAAAGTTCGTGCTTCCGTCAAGAAATTATGCCGCAATTGCAAAATTGTTAAACGTAACGGTATCGTTCGTGTGATTTGCAATGCAGAGCCTAAGCACAAACAGCGCCAAGGCTAATTAGTCGCATATTTTTCTTGCAAAGTTGGGTTGAGCTGGCTAAATTAGCCAGCCAATCTTTTTTATCTGACAGCAACATTGTTTGAGTATCCTGAAAACGGGCTTTTCAGAATGATGTTGCAGTGAATAAATATTGTAGGAGTGCATAGTGGCCCGTATAGCAGGCATTAACATTCCTGATCAGAAACATACTGTAATCGCATTAACTTCGATCTACGGTATCGGTAAAACCCGCTCACAAGCAATTTGTGCAGCAGTGGGCATTGCTGAAAATGTTAAGATCAGTGAGCTGTCTGAAGAGCAAATTGACAAGCTGCGTGACGAAGTTGCCAAATACGTTGTAGAAGGTGATCTGCGTCGTGAAGTAACCCTGAGTATCAAACGTCTGATGGATCTTGGTTGCTATCGTGGTTTACGTCATCGTCGTGGTCTGCCAGTTCGCGGTCAGCGTACTAAGACCAATGCACGTACCCGTAAGGGTCCGCGTAAACCGATCAAGAAATAATCGGGGTATTGAATAATGGCAAAAGCACCTATTCGTGCACGTAAGCGTGTAAGAAAACAAGTCTCTGACGGTGTGGCTCATATCCATGCTTCTTTCAACAATACCATCGTTACTATTACTGATCGTCAGGGTAACGCATTGGGTTGGGCAACTGCCGGGGGTTCCGGTTTCCGTGGTTCTCGTAAATCTACTCCGTTTGCAGCTCAGGTTGCGGCAGAGCGCTGCGCTGAAGCAGTAAAAGAGTACGGAATTAAGAACCTGGAAGTTATGGTTAAAGGACCTGGTCCTGGCCGTGAGTCAACTATCCGCGCATTAAATGCGGCTGGTTTCCGCATCACTAATATTACGGATGTGACTCCGATCCCTCATAACGGTTGTCGTCCACCGAAAAAACGTCGCGTTTAGTACGTCTTCGTTTTTTAGGATTGTTGGAGAAAGAAAATGGCAAGATATTTGGGTCCTAAGCTCAAGCTGAGCCGTCGCGAGGGTACAGACCTTTTCCTGAAGTCTGGCGTTCGCGCGATTGACACCAAGTGTAAGTTAGAACAGGCACCAGGCCAGCACGGCGCACGTAAACCGCGTCTGTCTGACTATGGTGTACAGTTACGTGAAAAACAAAAAGTTCGTCGTATTTACGGTGTTCTGGAGCGTCAATTCCGTAACTACTATAAAGAAGCGACTCGTCTGAAAGGCAACACAGGTGAAAACCTGCTGAATTTGCTGGAAAGTCGCTTGGATAACGTCGTTTATCGTATGGGTTTTGGCGCGACTCGTGCTGAATCACGTCAGATGGTAAGCCATAAGGCTATCACGGTAAATGGTCGCGTTGTTAACATCGCTTCTTATCAGGTATCCCCGAATGACGTAGTCAGCGTTCGTGAAAAAGCGAAGAAGCAGGCTCGCATTAAAGCAGCTTTAGAGCTGGCTGAGCAGCGTGAGAAACCAACTTGGTTGGAAGTTGATGCTGCGAAGATGGAAGGTGTGTTCAAGCGTATTCCTGAACGTACTGATCTATCCGCTGACATTAACGAACACCTGATCGTCGAGCTTTACTCTAAGTAAAGCTTAGTACCAAAGAGAGGACACAATGCAGGGTTCTGTGACAGAGTTTCTAAAACCGCGCCTGGTAGATATCGAGCAAGTCAGTTCGACGCACGCCAAGGTGACCCTTGAGCCATTAGAGCGTGGCTTTGGCCATACTCTTGGCAACGCACTGCGCCGTATTCTGCTTTCGTCTATGCCGGGTTGTGCGGTGACTGAGGTTGAGATTGATGGTGTACTGCATGAGTACAGCACCAAAGAAGGTGTACAGGAAGATATCCTGGAGATTCTCCTCAATCTGAAAGGGCTGGCGGTGAAAGTTCAGGGTAAAGATGAAGTTATCCTTACTTTGAATAAATCTGGCATTGGCCCTGTGACTGCAGCCGATATCATCCATGATGGTGATGTCGAAATCGTCAAGCCGCAGCACGTAATCTGCCATCTGACTGACGAAAGCGCTTCCATTAGTATGCGTATAAAAGTTCAGCGCGGTCGTGGATATGTGCCGGCTTCTGCCCGAATTCATTCGGAAGAAGATGAGCGCCCTATCGGTCGTTTGTTAGTAGATGCTTGCTATAGCCCAGTAGAGCGTATCGCCTACAATGTTGAAGCAGCTCGTGTAGAACAGCGTACTGACTTGGATAAGCTGGTTATCGAGATGGAAACTAACGGTACAATCGATCCTGAAGAGGCGATTCGCCGTGCAGCTACCATTCTGGCTGAACAACTAGAAGCTTTCGTTGATTTACGTGATGTACGTCAACCAGAAGTAAAAGAAGAGAAGCCAGAGTTTGATCCGATCCTGCTGCGCCCTGTTGACGATCTGGAATTGACTGTCCGCTCTGCTAACTGCCTTAAAGCAGAAGCTATCCACTACATCGGTGATTTGGTACAGCGTACTGAAGTTGAGTTACTTAAAACACCTAACTTGGGTAAAAAATCTCTTACTGAGATTAAAGATGTACTGGCTTCACGTGGACTTTCTCTGGGCATGCGTCTGGAAAACTGGCCACCAGCAAGTATTGCTGATGAGTAACTAGATCACAGGTTAAGGTTTTACTGAGAAGGATAAGGTCATGCGCCATCGTAAGAGTGGTCGTCAATTGAACCGCAACAGCAGCCATCGCCAAGCTATGTTTCGTAACATGGCAGGTTCTTTAGTTCGTCATGAAATCATCAAGACGACTCTGCCTAAAGCGAAAGAACTGCGTCGCGTCGTTGAGCCGCTGATTACTCTTGCCAAGACCGACAGCGTAGCTAATCGTCGTCTGGCATTCGCCCGTACTCGTGATAACGAGATCGTGGCAAAATTGTTTAATGAACTGGGTCCGCGTTTTGCGAGCCGTGCAGGGGGTTACACTCGTATTCTGAAGTGTGGCTTCCGTACAGGTGACAATGCACCGATGGCATACATCGAGCTTGTTGACCGTGCAGCAGAGTCTCAGACAGAAGTAGCGTCTGCAGAGTAATCTGTAGGAGCGTAAAAAGCCGGGTATTATCCCGGTTTTTTATTGCCTTTTAATTTTGATCCTTTAATTCTCCGTTTTATATTCATCAGCTAATCTGCAAATTTTTCCTGTTCAGATGATCTCTTAGCCTATTCTGGTAGTATTGTGATTATTTTCTACTTGATAGGAGAATCTTATGTATCGTATCGGTCAGTTGGCAAAATTAGCAGGTGTAACACCTGACACTATCCGTTTTTATGAAAAACAGGGGCTGATGCTTCATGGAGAAAGAACAGAAGGTGGTTATAGACTATACACTGAACAGGATCTACAGCGATTACGTTTTATCCGCTATGCAAAACAATTAGGTTTTACACTCGAAGCAATTGTAGAACTATTATCTATTCGGGTTGATCCTGAACATCATACATGCAAGGAATCAAAACATATTGTTGATTCTAGATTGCGAGAAGTTGAAGAAAAATTATTAGAAATGCAAAAAATGCGTGATTCTTTGAAAATGTTGAGTGATGCTTGTTGTGGTAGTACTCACGTCAGTACATATTGTTCTATATTAGAAATTCTGGAAGAAGGTGCGACAAGCAGATAATTTTTCTTTATTGTTCTGAGTACTAAGAGTACAATCGCACTGTTTTTAATCATAAAATTATTTTATTAATTAATTTAGAGGTTATGATGACAACATATCGCCATAAAAAAGGTGTTATCAAAGATAATGCTATAGAGGCTTTACTACATGATCCTTTGTTTAGGCAGAGAGTAGAGAAAAATAAAAAAGGTAAAGGAAGTTATAATCGTAAAGAAAAGCATGGTTGGGAGGCCAATGATAATAATTTTATTAAGTTGTTATCATTGGCCTTCTAGCTTTTTAAGTAGATTCTATAATCGAATAAGTCCGAATTGATGTTTTTACAGGAAGAAAGGACTTGGCTGGAAAAGCTTTTCTACTTCAGGCACGAATTTTTTATCAGTAATAAACATGATTACATGATCACCTTGTTGAATAATACTGTAATCATTAGCAATGATGACTTCTTCATTACGGACAATGGCACCTATTGTTGTTCCTGGTGGTAATTTGATATCACCTATCTTACGCCCAACAACTTTTGAAGTATGTTCATCGCCATGAGCTATGGCCTCGATAGCTTCAGCAACTCCTCTTCTTAATGAGAATACACTGACAATATCTGCTTTACGGACATGACCAAGTAGCGCTGATACTGTTGCTTGTTGAGGTGAAATTGCAATATCAATGACCCCACCTTGTACTAAATCAACATATGCACTGCGTTGAATAAGAACCATTGCTTTTTTGGCCCCCATTCGTTTTGCAAGCATGGCTGACATAATATTGGCTTCATCATCATTTGTTAGCGCTATAAAAACGTCAACTTGTTCAATATGTTCTTCAGCTAGTAATTCTTGGTCTGAAGCATCACCATAAAACACGATGGTATCGTGCAATAGTTCAGCTAATTCAATGGCCCTTTTTTGGTTATGTTCAATTAGCTTGACGCTGTAATCTTTTTCAAGTCGTGCGGCTAAGCCTGCACCAACATTACCGCCCCCAACAATCATGATGCGTTTATACGGTTTTTCAAGGCGTTGTAATTCGCTCATTACGGCCCTGATATGTTGTGATGCTGCAACGAAGAAGACTTCATCTCCAGCTTCAATAATTGTTGAACCTTGAGGTCTAATCGGGCGATCTTGACGAAATATTGCAGCAACTTTGCTATCAATATGTGGCATATGCTCTCGGAGTGAGGATAAGGCATTGCCTACCAGTGAACCACCATAATAGGCCTTAACCGCAACAATGCTGACACGCCCTTCAGCAAAATTAACAACTTGTAATGCTCCTGGGTATTGGATTAATTTATAGATGTAATCAATAACCAGTTGCTCAGGGGATATTAGATAATCAATAGGAATATCATCAGGTTGAAATAATTTTTCTGATTCTCGGATATATTCTGATGAGCGTATTCTGGCGACTTTATTGGGTGTGTTAAATAGAGAATAAGCAATTTGGCATGCAACCATATTGGTTTCATCTGAATTTGTGACAGCTATTAACATATCAGCATCTTCAGCGCCAGCTTCCTTCAATACTCTGGGATGGGAGCCATAGCCATTGACAACTCGGAGATCGAATTTATCCTGTAACTGGCGTAGACGATCTGTATCGGTATCAACGACAGTAATATCATTGTTTTCATCAACTAAATTCTCAGCTAATGTCCCACCAACCTGGCCAGCACCCAGAATGATTATCTTCATAGCATTCTCTTCTCAATTGGAAGCCATCTTTTATTCTTGATATTTTAGCAAAACCATAAAATTCTCTCGTTCAGTTGGAACGAGAGAGCGTTATTATTGTTTAGTTAGTCGGGCATAAAAGAAACCATCACCACCCGTAGCTTCTGGAATAATCTGTGTTCCAGGAGTATCCGAATTACCTGCTTCTGATAATACTGCATCGGGATGACAGGCCAAAAACTCTTTTATTTGCTCACTATTTTCCTGAGGTAAAATTGAACAGGTGGCATAAACCAGCGTGCCATTTCGCTTCAAATATGGCCAGATAGCTTCAAGGATTTCAGATTGCAATGTAACTAGTTGATTTATATCTTCACTCCTGCGTAGCCATTTTATGTCAGGGTGACGGCGAATAACCCCTGTAGCAGAGCATGGCGCGTCAAGAAGAATACGATCAAATTGTTCATCAGCAGCCCACTCGTGTGGAAGGCGTCCATCACCTGTTTTGACGACAGCATGCAAGTTAAGTCGTTGTAAATTCTCTTTTACTCGCTTAATTCGTTGCTCATCAATATCGATAGCAAGAACCTTAGATTTTGGTGCTATTTCGAGTATATGAGTAGTTTTTCCGCCAGGTGCAGCACAAAGATCCAGTATAGATTCACCATTGCATGGGCCTAAGAGTTCAGCGCATCCCTGTGCGGAGCGATCCTGAATAGTTACCCAGCCTTGGCTAAATCCGGGTAGTGCACTGACAGGACAGGGGTTCAGAAGACGAATAGCACTAGGATGGTTGATATCTAATTCTGCTTCTATATTAGCTTCTTCTAATAGTGCAAGATATTCTTTTGCTGCATGATGGGATTGGTTAACCCGTAGCCACATAGGTGGTTTTTGGTTGTTGGCATTCACTATAGTTTGCCAATTTTGTGGATATGCTTTTTGAATGTGTTCTAGCAGCCATTTGGGATGTAGGTGTTGATTATTTGCCCGTTCGATTAATTCTTGTTGTTGGCGCTGAAATTGGCGAAGGACACCATTAATTACCCCTTTAAGCTGTGGTCGTTTTAAATGAGTGGCGCCATTGACGGTTTCGGCAAGTGCAGCGTGTGCAGGTATACGTGTATATATCAGCTGATATATACCCACCATGATTAGGTAGTGAAAAATACGTTGTTTTCCTTTCAATGGCTTTGCCATTAGTTGACTGATAAACCACTCAAGCTGAGGTAATACTCTCATCACACCAAAACAGATTTCTTGCAACAACGCCTTATCTTTATCAGAAACTTTTTGTTGGAGTTCAGGTATCACAGTGCTGAGGGATTGCCCTTGGTCAAGCACTTGGGTGATTGCTTTTGCAGCGATGCTTCTCAGGTTATATGTATTTTTCATGGTATGGTCAAAAAGCTGACTTTCGTCAGTATGGTAAAAAATAGGAAGAAGCCTGAATGCTAAAACATTCAGGCAAAGTCAGGTTAGTATCAGTTGATTTTGCTACCAGGTGTAAACCACTCACGTTTGGAGTTTAAGAGATCGGCAACCGACATTGCTTTCTTGCCTGGTGGTTGCAATTGAACAATATTTAATATCCCATCCGCAGTTGCAATTTGAATACCTTTTTTATCTGCGCTGATAATTGTTCCAGGAGCTTGGGTGGTTTGCTCTGCAATGACTTCTGACTGCCAGATTTTAATTGGTTGATCATCAACTAAGAAGAAGCTCATAGGCCAGGGGTTGAAAGCACGAATACAACGTTCAATTTGGCTTGCAGGTAAATTCCAATCTACTTTTGCGTCCTCTTTACTCAGTTTTTCGGCGTAGGTCGCAAGTGTGTCATCCTGAATTTTAGGTTGACATGTCCCCGATGTGATTAAATCTAAGGTGTTGAGTAAGGCTTTTGGCCCAATATTGGCAAGCTTTTCGTATAAACTAGCACTAGTATCTTCATTTGTAATTGGGCAAATAGCTTTCAACAGCATATTACCCGTATCAAGTCCGGCATCCATTTGCATGATCGTTATGCCAGTTTCTTGGTCGCCAGCCCAAATGGAGCGCTGAATGGGGGCTGCACCACGCCAGCGAGGTAGCAAAGAACCGTGGACATTCAAGCATCCTAGACGTGGTATATCTAAAACGGCTTGAGGAAGAATTAAGCCATAGGCAACAACGATCATAATATCAGCTTGTTGTTCCATGACCCATTGTTGACTTTCTTCTGTACGTAAGGTTTTTGGCTGGAAAACAGGAATATCATGTTCTTCAGCCAATACCTTTATAGGACGTGGTGTCAGTTTCTTACCTCTTCCTGCCGGCTTGTCTGGTGGAGCGAGTACTCCGACAACCTGGTGTTGAGAGTTTAATAAAGCAGCCAAATGGCGAGCCGCGAAATCAGGCGTTCCGGCAAAAATAATACGTAAAGAGTCAGACACTGTTATTTCCTGCGATAATAAAAGTTATTTGTTTTTGGCTCTCAGTCGGTCAATTTTTTCAACTTTCTGACGGATGCGTTGGCGTTTCAATGGTGATAAATAATCAACAAAGAGTTTACCGACTAAATGATCCATTTCATGTTGAATACAGATTGCCAGTAATCCATCAGCTTCTAATTCAAATGGTTGGCCGTTATAGTCTAAGGCCTTAATTTTTACTTGCTCAGAACGAGGCACAAATCCACGCTGTTCAGGAACAGATAAACAACCTTCTTCTATTCCTGTTTCACCGGTTGCATTAATCAATTCCGGGTTCATCAGAACAAGACGTTGATCACGCTCCTCAGAAACGTCAATGACAATAATTCTCTGATGTATATCGACTTGTGTTGCCGCTAAACCAATACCTTCCTCTGCATACATCGTTTCAAACATATCATCAACGATACGCTGAATTTCTGCATTGACTTTTTCTACTGGCTTGGCAACTGTGCGAAGTCGCTCATCTGGATAGTGTAATACTTGTAAAATTGACATATATATTTAGAACTGCATTCAAAAAGTGAGTGATAATTGATGCCTATTCTAGACATTTCCCATTTAGATTGACAGTATTGAACATAAATTAATCATGAGAGGATTGCTCTCAACCTCAGATCAGGATGACGATATGGAAGCGATGGAAATGTGGTTAAGAATGAAAATGGTCTCTCATCTTTCAGCTGCAAAGGCCATGCTTATTATGGATCGCCTGTTGCAAACGAAAAATTGCAGCATATCTTCTCTTAAAGCATGTGGTCTGTCATCTGCACAATGCTTGCAATTTATGAAAGCTAACACTTCCGTGCTGATTTCGGCTCTCAATTGGTTAGAACAACCAGATCATCATTTGTTGACTTTCTCTCATCCCGCATATCCGCCTTTATTAAAGCAAATACACTCTCCACCTCTTGTTCTTTTTGTTGTAGGTGATGTATCGGCCTTATCGCAAAAGCAAATTTCAATGGTTGGTAGTAGGGCTGCGACTTTTTATGGTGAAAAATGGGGAAAGATATTTGCTAGTGATTTGGCTAAAAATAATCTGGTAATAACTAGTGGACTGGCGATTGGTATTGACGGTATCTGCCATCAGGCAGCATTGGATTCGGGAGGGAAAACAGTCGCGGTACTTGGTAGTGGTTTTAAAAATATCTACCCCAGTAGACATAAGTCCTTGGCCGGACATATTAAAGAAAATGGGGCATTAGTTTCCGAATTTTTTCCTGATGCGCCACCTAAAGCCAAGCATTTCCCAAGGCGAAATCGAATTATTAGTGGGTTAAGTTTGGCTCTTCTTATTGTGGAAGCTCATAAGAATAGTGGATCACTGATTACAGCACGTTGCGCTCTTGAACAAGGGCGAGACATCTTTGCATTACCTGGTCCATTAGGCACTCCTGCGAACGAAGGTAATCATTGGTTGATTAAACAAGGGGCTTATTTGGCAACAAATGTAATGGATATTATGGAACATATTGGCTCTTCATTTCAATGGGTTAACATCGAAGAGAAAGGTCAGGAGGAAGAAAATAAACAATTTGAACAAACAGAGTTGCCATTTGTGGATGTGCTGGTTAACGTAAGTAGTGAAGTTACACCTGTTGATGTGATTGCCCAGCGCTCTTCTCTGCCAGTTACCGAAGTTATGACCAAATTATTGGAGTTGGAACTCATAGGAAAAGTTGCTGTTGTTGCTGGTGGGTATGTCCGAACTAATTAAGCGATTTAATTTGTGCTTTTTTCCAATGTTATGGCGGCTGCCGATATTCAGCGAGTGAGATATGTCTAAGAAAGTACCTTTTACTATAAAAAAAATAGAGCGTTGCCCAAAGTGTAATGCTGAGTTAGTGATCCGCAATGGTGATCATGGCCCATTTTATGCGTGTTCCGGTTATCCATCTTGCCATTATCTTCGTCCTTTGAAAGCACAAATAGACGGACATATTGTTAAAGAATTGGATGGGCAAATCTGTCCAAAATGTGGTTTCACTTTAGTCTTACGTCAAGGGCGTTACGGTATGTTTATTGGCTGTGGTCATTATCCTGAATGTGAATATACAGAATTAATTGATAAACCAGATGATACGTCAATTAATTGTCCTCAATGCCAGCAAGGAAAATTACTCCAGCGTAAATCTCGTTTTGGTAAGACATTTTATTCCTGTAATCGCTATCCAGAATGTCAGTTTGCACTTAACAATAAGCCTATATCAGGTGAATGCACGTTTTGTCACTACCCACTGTTAATAGAAAAGCGCACTTCCCAAGGCGTAAAATTATTTTGTGCCAGTAAATTGTGTAGTAAGCAGCAAGTTAATGAAATTGAGAAATGAAATGAGTTACGTAATCTCACCAGTATTTGATGAAGTTATCACGGCCTTAAAAGAAGAAAAAGTTATTGCTTATCCTACTGAAGCCGTTTTTGGATTAGGGTGTGACCCTGATAGTGAAAATGCAGTGCAAGAGCTATTAGCGTTGAAAAATAGGTCTTGGGAGAAAGGGCTAATTCTTATTGCTGATAAGTATGAGAGATTATGTCCTTATATTGATGATGAACAGATAAATGATATACAGAAAGAAACCATACTCTCATCTTGGCCTGGTCCTGTTACGTGGGTAATCCCCGCGAAAGCGACCACACCAAAATGGTTGACTGGCAAATTTTCAACATTGGCCGTTCGAGTTACGGCTCACCCTTTGGTTCAGCAGCTATGTGCTATATATGAAAAACCACTTGTTTCGACTAGTGCGAATCTAAGTGGATTAGACCCATGTCGTAGTGTAGAAGAAGTACGACAGCAATTTGGCGATCGTGTCCCAATATTAGAAGGAGAAGTTGGTGGGCGTAAGAATCCATCAGAAATCAGGGATGCGTTAACTGGCAAATTATATCGGCAAGGATAGGTAATCATGGATAAATTCGCTGTTTTTGGTAATCCAATTGCGCATAGTAAGTCTCCTTATATTCATCGATTGTTTGCTGAACAAACAGGTATCGAGCATCAGTATGGGAGAGTACTTGCTCCGGTAGAAAACTTTGAACAAACCTTAGCTTATTTTTTCAAACAGGGGGGGGTAGGAGCGAATATCACTGTTCCTTTCAAAGAACGTGCCTATAAATGCTCTGATGAATTGACTGAACGGGCGGGTATCTGTGGTGCAGTTAACACATTAAAACGGATATCGGGAAACCGACTGCTCGGTGACAATACTGATGGAATGGGATTATTAGTAGACTTGCAGCGACTCAAATTCCTCTCTCAAGGACAGAAGATTCTGATCATAGGCGCTGGTGGAGCTGCGAAAGGTGTATTGTCTCCTTTGTTATCACTGGGCTGTTCAGTCACTATTACTAACCGAACATTTGAACGTGCTCAAATAATCGCAAATACATTTTCTCTATTAGGTGATATTCAGGCCATTGAAATGAGTGATCTTGGCCTTATTACGCCAGATTTTGATATTATCATTAATGCAACAGCTTCTGGCCTTGATGGACAAATTCCTGCCATCTCTCCGTTGATTTTTCAAAATAATAGTGTGTGTTACGACATGTATTACCAGCATGGATTAACTCCTTTCCTTACGTTCGCTCACCAACATGGTGTTTCACGTTTGGCTGATGGCTTAGGAATGTTAGTAGGGCAGGCTGCGTATTCTTTTGAATTATGGCATGGAGTGTTTCCTGAAATAGAACCTGTTTTAACGGCCTTAAGACGGGAATTACATGCATGAACCAATCCATTCAATTTCCTGATCGTGAAGAGTGGGATGCGGTAGAAAATAAGGTAATATTCCCAGCAATGGTGGATGGTTTGCTGGTGGAGTGTATGATTAGTTCTGATGAAATAATAGGGCGTTATGGCAAGGATCATCACCCACTCGATTTGTTTCGCCAACATCGCTGGGATTTGGAAGAAGAGTTTGAAACAGCCATTTTGAGTGGGCATGATGATCAATTTGGGCGCTACTCTTTGCTTTCAGATTGTGTTGATAGGTAGTCATTTTTCCAGCTAACGTAATTATTAGCGGAATAAAGCAGCCCTTCCAATTCTTCAGGTTTGAGTTTTCGTACTTGCTTGGCAGGGCTACCGACGTACAGGTAACCGCTTTTTAATTTTTTACCTGGAGGAACTAGGCTACCTGCTCCAATCACAACATCGTCTTCAATAGTCACTCCATCAAGTAAAATGGAACCCATGCCAACTAAGACTCGATTCCCAATTTTACACCCATGTAGCATTGATTTATGACCTACCGTGACATCTTCGCCAATTATTAGTGGGAAGCCATTTGGATTATCAGGAGATTTATGAGTCACATGTAAAACAGAACCATCTTGAATATTTGTACGTGAACCAATTGAGACATAATTTACATCTCCCCTGATAACTACAAGGGGCCAAATGCTGACATTATCTGCTAATCTGACATTTCCAATTACAACAGAAGAAGGATCTAAAAGAACTTTTTGGCCGACTTGAGGATAGAAATTTAGATATTGGCGTAAAACAGTAGGCATAAAAACCTCAACAGTAATAGTGGATCGCAAATATATAAGCAATTATATAGGAATGTTATTGAGGAAAAAATGCTACGCAATGGAATGAACCGCATTAATTTTAGCCTGTTTGAGTGGTTTTTATATTCAAAAGGCCAAAAAGTGCTCACTTGAAAATAAAATTGCAAAAAACTATTGTCAGCGCTGAAAAACACCCTATAATGCGCCCCCACTGACCGACGCCGAGCTGAAACAGGCCGCGAAGGACAGTGAGAGAA
>NZ_JBEBMB010000014.1:0-8903 GCF_040081915.1 Xenorhabdus sp. SGI240 | reverse complement strand
CACCGTTGGGTATTTTTGCCAATGTTAAACAAGGTAAAAGTCAACGCGACTGGCTTCAACAAGCCAACGTGATAGGATGTTAAAGTCGAGCATCGCGTTAAATTATTTACCAGAGATATCGGCAATGTTGTCATCATTCACGAATACGCTAGATCGCACCTTAAACACCCCCATAACTTCAGACGAAGAAGCGGAACAATATACACCTGAACAACTCCTTTCATGGGCACAAGGCTGTATGCTTGAAGGATTACCTGATGACTTTAATGAAGCATACGTAGAATGCCTGCAACAACAGCATCCTGATGGGAAAAGGGAAGTAAAAATAACGCATCAGTTTAAACTTAATGCCGATTCCGCCTATGAAACCTTTACACCCGCAGATTATCTCTACCCTACACAGTGCATAGAGAGGGTTCTGGCAGGAAAGGACTGGAAGAAAGCTAAGCTGACATTTAACCCAGGAAAGGCAACATTTTTCTGGGAATAAGTCTCTCATAGAGCCTGTATTGTATTTTGTGGAAATACAATACAGGCTCATCCGAGACTTTTGGAACCACACAATCAAACCCGTAATCCCCGCGCAATATCCATTTTTCTGGCCACCCACATCGCGGCTTACAATTCACTGCACTGATGTTCCCGCATTAACGCCCGTCGTTCCGCTTTTTCTTCTTTTTCCGTCATCCCCAGCGCCAGATACAGGCTGGGTGGCACCACCCGAAACAGCGCTTCGATTTTTTTCGCCAGCACCACACCTTCGGTATAACAGCGCGGGAGTTTACTGGCGGAGAGCAAGACAGTTTTCTGCTCTTCATTCAATTTTTTGAAACGAGCGATTTGCTCGACTTCATCCGGCGGCATGGTCAGGCACAGCCACCATTCCGCCATATTCAGCATTTTCTCAGCGGTATCCGGGTAGTCGGCAAGGTTTTGGGTTGCCAACCACAGCCAGGCGCCCAGTTTACGCCACATTTTCACCACCTTGGTCATATAGGGAGAGAGCAGCGGGTTGGTGGTGGTGATATGCCCTTCGTCGATCACCAGTTGCAGTTCCCTGTCCTGATACTGGTCGCGTTCGGCCAGATTATTCACGGTGTTAATCAGCGACACCATTGCCAGTGCCATTTGCGCCGAATAGTTTTCCCGCGCCAGTGTTCCCAGATCAATCAACGTGACATCCACTTCCGGCCACGGCGTACCGGGACGGTTAAACAGTTCCCCTTCAAAACCCTGGGTAAACATTGACATGGCACCGGCCATTTCATCCGCCCGTGCCCGACGATGTGCCGTGATCAAGGGCTGGCCGTGTTCATCCTGCTGATGGCTGCGGGCGATGGCATACAGGGCATTCTGTAAGTCAGAGGCCAGCATCTGGCGTCCCTCAGCAAAGCTGGTGTGTGCTGCCATCATAATGGCTTCACGAATTAATCCCCGATCCGAACGGGTCAGGCGCTCTTCCTCTTTTTTCTCACCCCCGGTGATCATCAGCCGGGCAGCAATTTCCATTTCCCCCAGAATATCACGCTGCTCATCGCCGTCATCCTGCGATTCATCCGTATCCGGAATATCGGCTTCATGAATACGCCATTGTTGGGGGCTGAGTTGCAACAGTTGATGGGCATCGGCAAACAGCGCCAGGCTCACGCCACAGCCCGGTTTGATACCGATTTTATTGACGGTCAGCCCCAGACTGGCGTAATAATCGGCCAGCAAGCCAAAGCTGTTCCCCGCTTCGACAATAAACAAACGCGGTCGGTGGATCGCCATCAGTTGCACCAGAGAGGCGCACAGCGTGGCCGATTTGCCTGCCCCGGTCGGGCCAAACAGCAATAAATGCGCATTCTGGGTGCGATCTTGCTTGTTCATCGGATCGAAGGTCAGCGGTGCACCACCGCGATTAAAGAAGCTGAACCCCGGATGCCCGGTGCCGGTTGAACGGCCTGTCACCGGCAATAGTCCCGCCAGATGTTGTACCCAGGTCAGGCGACTATACCAGTGTTTCTTATCCTTCTGCGGGTTAAAACACATTGGCAGGGCGCGTAAATAGGCATTCAGCGGGGACACACTGAATTCCGGTCGCACCGGTTGTAATCCGGTGCTCAGCAGGGTTGACGATAACTGATGCACCCGCCGGTTCAGATCAGTGACATCGTTGCCCCGCACCAGAAAGGCCAGCGCACTGCGATACAGTTTATGCCGCCGTCCCAGTAAGGTTTTGACCTCCTGCACATCCTGCCGGACACGCGCCGATTCGGTATTTTCCCCCACCGCATTTTTTGCCAGCCGGGTAAAGCTCTCTTCCAGTGTATCCTGTACCTGCGCCACGATGGTCAAAGAAACCACGGTGCCTGCCGGCATCATATCCATCAGCGCATTGATATTATCCCCCCGTTTCACTTCGCCCGTCAGCGTGCCCGGTTCTGGCGGGCGGCGCAGGCGTTCAACCGGAACCGCTTTATGCGGCAGGCCATCAAACCACCAGACACCGTTTTCGGGATCAGATACCGGTGGGGTAAACCACAGGCTTTCGGCAAAGTCATTATAAATCGGGAGTTCGAGCTGCATGGGCGTTTCATAACTCACCGTGTGGTAAAAATCGACTTTGGCCATGCTCCAGTCCGGGGCTGGGTTAAAATGACGTAACAACCAACTGTGGATCTGCTCGCCATTTTGCCGGACAGCCACAATACCCGCCGCCGCCAGTGACGACACCAGACGCTCGCAGACCTGATTGAGTGCAGCAATGGAAGATAACGTTGAGTGGTTTGCCTGTGATTTGTGCGCAGGCAACCAGCGATACACTGCCATACGCGTCTGGCGCTGCTGTCCCCGCCACGGTTGCCCGGTAATTAAGCTGTCGTAAAATATCCCCTCAGGCTGAGCAATGCTGTTCAGGTGGCGTTCGGACTCGGCCAGAAAGGCCTCCGTAAACGCGGTACCTTGTGCCCAGAGTTTTACATAGTCCCGTAACGTATTGAGGTAACTGGCTGGATCATCTTCATCCTGACAAAAAAACTGCACCACCCAGGGTGAGATATCGTCTTCCTCCAGACTGTCCTGGATCGCATCCTCCAGTTGGTCCCGGATTTCAATCAACCGTTCAAGCGGGCGCCCTTCGGTGGCCACCGGTTCGATACGATAGACCGCTCCCACGGAAACCCCGTCATCCAGCAACAGGCATTGCCCGTCTTCCAGATATTCCACCCAGGGCAGGTAGTCGATGATGGAGGGGCTGGCCCGGTAAATCGCGGCTTCATCGGTTTCACGCAGCTTGCCGGGGCGATGCAGTGCCTTGGGATTTTTTTCCATTACAGGGCCTCCGTGCGTTCACCCGGCAGGGCGTACTGCACCTGCTGATAAAACGGGAACACCGTACTGTAGCCCGGTATCGGCGTATTGCCTGCCGCCAGATGCGGGAAGACATACATCACCATATCGGGATTGGGGAGACGGGGAAACTGCTGGCTGATTTCCTGCGCAGCCGAACGGCTGTAATGGTAATGCTCTTCCAAAGCCCGGCGGCGTTCGGTTCCGGTCAACGTTCTGCGCAATGCGGTTCTGGCCTGCACGGCAGTGTGACCGGCTTTATTGCCCTGCCACATCGCCAGCACCGTCTGCCCGCCGGCAGGCAGCAACGTGTCTTTCGAGGTTGAACAACCGGCCATCAGCCCTGACAGACACAGCACGACAACAGCGTTTATTTTTCGCATCGCTGAACCTCCGTAATGCCAATCGCGGTCAAGGTGGCAAACTCAGGATGGACGGCCAGCTCCGATACCGTAAACGGCAGCCGTTCCCACTGTTCAGGCTCAGCCTCGTTGTTGCCTGCCACCATGGATTGCCACTGTGTGTCTGACAGGCGCCAGACCGTAAAATCACCGTCACCCAGCGGTTGACACGCATTGCCGATGGCAAGACAGAGCCGGGACGCTTTTTGATGGGCAGGCCGCCAGTAGAGCTGAACCGGTACCGGTTCAGCGTGTGGGGGTGCAGGCAATAGGGCTGGCTGGCACTGAACAGCCATTGAAAGACAGGCTTTTCCATTAATCTAAGGCTTCCTGAGTATCATGTTGAACGGGTTCACTAAAGTCGTAACGCACCTTACGGCCTTTCGTTTCGTAATCCATCGCCAGACTTTGGGTGATATGCACCACAACACCGGCACCGGGCGGGACGTAGATCGCATCAAACGTCTGGCTGTAACGTTGTTTGAGCCATTCGGTGATGTCATTCATGCCACCGGCCAGGGCTTTTCCTAATGCCGCCTGTCCGGCGTTACCCGTTAACGCGGAAGTGATACCGCCAGTGCCGTGGGTCTGGGCGGTTCGCTGACTCTCGTTCAGGGCATCGCCAGCCGAATTCATGGCTGACAGGGCAAACAACGTTGGCAGATAAGAGCTGGCGTTGGATTTACGCTCACCGCTGATACAGGGAATGCCGTTTTCATCAGATAACCAGCCGATACCCTGCTGATTCTGCCCTGTGCCCGGCAGGGTACGCACGGTGCCATCCTGAAACACAAAGGTGATGGAATTGACCTGCCCGCGTACACAGGAGAGTGTCCAGTCACCACTGGCTGAACCGGAAACCACCGCTCCTTCCACTTCCGGCAGTTCGATGCCGTTGGCGGTCAGGTTGTCTTTGCCAATTAGGATCTTGAACGGGTAGGGTTTCTTCCCGCAGTGATTGCCTCGCTTGCGGGTGCTGCATCAGGCCGGTGACCTGAACAGTAAACAGTTCTTCATGGGATACCGTACCGGTGTCATCCGGTGCCGGTAAAAAAATCGGGTTCATACGTATTTCCTTGATTTGAGGTCAAATAAAGAAAACACCCGCCCGAGACCGGGAAGGTGTTTTCGGCTCCCTGGTCAGGCGCTTAAGAAAAGGGTTAACAGCATCATGGGCTGATAACGTCAGTTATGATTATTATTATTGACACTGCGGATTAATGACGGACTCAGCACCTTATCCGGCGTGCTTAAATCCAGTACTGTACGTATCAGTTCGGTTTCTGGGTGTTGCCGCGCATATTCACGCAGTTCGCCGAACCGGTACGCATCCTCATCGGATTCATCCAGTACCGCGATACGGGCAAACACCGCTGTCGTCACCGCCAGCCCGAACGCATCGGCAGACAGCGTGACGGTTAACGCACTGTCCGGCAGATAAACAGAATACGTGGCGGCAGATGTCGGCACCATATAGGTCAGCGGTTCAGAGGCATCCCGCCTGTCCCAGCATTCATACCGGTACTCACCACATAACTGCGCGGCGGTATTGGCAATCAGAAACCCCAGAAACAACCGCTCCAGCGGTTTTTTGCCGGGAAACACGGCTGACAGCGCAGGACTGTCCAGCATGATAAGGTCACTTTTTTGCATGATGTTCTCCTGTCAATAAAAAAAGACGGAGAACACCCTGCCCAACGGGAAAAGTATTCCCCGTCCGGGTGACTGGCGTAGTGCCAGAATGGGTTAAATTATCGTCATGCCCCCGCTAAACCTAAAGCTGCCCGGATACACGGGGCCTGGGGATGTTGCAGCGCGTATGCCCGCAAATCACACAACCGTTCAGCGATTTCATCCTGCTTTATGAGTGCCGTCAGATAGCCCAGTACGGTCAGGGTGACCATCAGCCCGAACGTATCCGCTGACACCTCGCCGTTAAAGTCAGTGGTCTCGGTTTTGACCACATACCTGTCAGCGCGTGTCGGCACGGCATAGGCAATATTGTCCGACACTTTCCGGCACTGCCATGTATCACACCGGTAATCCTCACAAAGCGTGGCCGCCGCTTGGTTAAAGCAGAGAAAGACCGCTTTATCAGTAAAACTATTTCAGTGAACGGTACTCAGGGGCGGTTTGTGGTGCTGATTTTCAGGGATGAGGATTAACCTCACACAAGAAAAAAGCGCTGGGATAACGGGATATTGGGATAAGAAAGATTTATTTTAAAATATATCAGTTAGTTATAGATATTTTACTTATCCCGTATTATCCCGTCCTATCCCGTAATGTAGAGTGGCTACAAATAAATCGACTTTATGACAGTGGAGATTATCCCGAAAAAGATTTTTCTCTGGCAGGAATTAATATATTGAATTTAAAGAAATTTAAAATGATGACATTATGTCACGGGATAAACTGGGATAATGAGGGATAGATTAACGTAATGAAATTTATGAATAATATGGCATTTACCCCGTTATCCCGTGAAAATGAATGATAAGTAATATAGAGATAATCAATAGAAATGGTTTTTTTCTCTCCGATTAACCGGGTTAATTTATTAGCCCGGTTAATCGGAGAAGACAAGCGCAGCGCATCAGTGCGGTTTGTCAGGCGAGAAACTCTTTCTGGCTGGCAATCAACTTGGCACCACACGCAGTGTGCATACCTTCTACAGCAATTGCTTTTCCATGACTCTTTAAATTTTCACTACCTTCAATAATGGGAAACACACCTTCACATTTAGGGCATTCAACTAAATCCGTTTTCCCGACAATTAGAATGCCTTTATAAGTATAACCACCGACAGCGGTGATCGCTTTTTCACCGTGATCGGTAGTGTCGTTTAGTAAAATAACAGCTTTGTTTGTCATGTTAATTCCTTATTTCATTTGCTCTAATGGGAGCATAAGGACACAGGACTAAATCTTACATTTTTTATATGGTTATTGTGACTAAAAAGAAGCCTATTCAGGCTCAATAAATACACAAATCAGATATCAAAACCTATCGATAAAATTGTATGGAATGTGAGAAATTATCAATAACCACATGTTGGATGATTTTCATGCAAGGTAGAATCCCGCCCTGCAAGGGCAAGAGCTGAGCCGCTTTAAAAAAAGCCGGAAGATCATGGGATCTTTCCGGCTTTTGATTTATAAATCAGTCACCATTAACCCTAACAGATCTGACTTGTATATTTTTTAACTTTTCTATTATTTTATTCAATTCGTCTTTTCCATCTGTGATTCTATTTCCTATTTCGGTTAGCTCATGAATAAAAGAAACAGCATCCTTATTTTTTAATAAACAGTCTGTTTTGTAATAATCTTTAATCTTACTGAGATTTTTTGAACTACTCCATCTCGTTGAAGAAGAAAAAATATTTGAATGTAAAGTTTCACTCATAACTATATGAGTAACTTCACCATTAATTGTCGTAATATGTATATCAAGTCCCATAAAATCCCCAAAAAGTCTCAATGTAGTGTACTACTTCTCATTTTTTTCAACGAGTTAAAAAATGTAGGTAATGTTGCACTTCAGAGTTGAATTCGCCAAGAGTACCACTTGCATAATATTTTATAAAATGCAAGCGGCACCATTTATTTGTTAAATTTCCATTTTTAATTTTTGATGAAATGCTAATATACTATTCAGATCTGTACGCCACTCAGAAATTTTATTCCCATCTTCTGTTTCTGTATAGCGTGGCTCAATGAAACTATTGATTCTGTTAGGTTCAAATCCAGGGCAATCATCCATAAATAATGTTTGGTTTTGTATAAAAACATCTTTTCCTTTAAAATAAATTATCCATACAAAAATAAAATTAGCTTTATTAGGATTATAAATAGAAACAGCTAATGCAGAGTGGTTTTTTTTATGTAATCCTTCCTCAATAGACTTAACCCAACTTCTTTTATAATCATTCAGATTCCAATATGTTGTTGGTAAAAAGAATTCTTCTTTAAAATCATCAATAATTATTGATGATGGTAAGGCCGGCTCTCCGAAAAATTCCGTGGAAAAATCTTTTGCAATAATATTAAACATTGTATTCTCATTTTAGTTAAATAGTAAATATAGATAAGTTATGCCAGTGTGTTAACACTGGCATTTATCATTATATGTATGGATAAATGATTTACAGATACTAAAACATACATTTTCTAATGTAGATAAAGTTACATTACTTTTTTACCTTCTGAAAATGCTTTTCTTGCTTCATTTAAACTCATTTCATTGGCTCCTCCTTGAAATTCGGCATCTTTAGACTGCACCGGATCATCTTCCCATCCACAAATGTCACAAATAAGATATTCACCAATTTCATCAAGGGTCGTATGATTACAACATGGGCAATGGTATTTATCACTCATTGATTACTCCAATATTTCATTTTTGCTTTAGGTTTAAACATCGTTCTGGGCGCACCACTTTTGGATTGTACGGCAAATGTATTAGAATCAGGATCATAAAATAATTTATCACCCTTGTCATTTTCTTTGCTAAGAGTACCTTTAGGCGGATTTTTAATAAAATCATGAGTGGCGTCTATATACTCATTAGAACTTTTTAAATTAGGGAATTCGTTTCCATGTTTTAACCAGTGATTAATAGCATTTTTAATTCTTGATCCTACCGTTCCTTTCGTCCATATGAGAATTCCATACTTACTATTTTCACTCAAATAAACATAAACCGCCGGCACGCCTTCAATCGGGAAGACCAGAATATAATCCCGGAAATCGCTTTCCTGTACTGGCGTGGTCGTCTTCGTTGGCCCGCGGTCTGTTCCATCCGATATCGGTGTTTCCGTTTTATTCCCCGCCATTTCATTCGGATCCTGCTGCGGGTTAACCATTACACCATCCCGCCATGTGGATTGCTCCGGGATTTCCAGGCCGGGTGTTTGACCCGTCAGGCTCGGATCATCAAGCGGCACGGTGTTGACATTGATTGGCGTGCCACGCTGGTTAAAATATTGAGGCAGGTCCTGCGGTGATAACGTCTTATACATTGATGACGCGTTAGTGTACCAGACCAGTATAGGCGAATCCGCGCCATCTTCCCGAAATTCATAGGTTCCCGGGGCAGTTTGCTTCACATGCCGTACTTTAACCGTATCCATACCACTTCCTTCACGGGTAAACAATTAACTCATTGCTA
>NZ_JBEBMB010000139.1:0-1304 GCF_040081915.1 Xenorhabdus sp. SGI240 | reverse complement strand
TAAAGTCGAGCATCGCGTTATGTTATCATCCTCTTATCACCTTAATTTGGTAGCTCAAAATCGAATTTTTTAAGGTGATCGCCCCCCTGAATTGTTGACGCAATTGCAGGGGGGCATTTCATGTTTCAACACACGATCACCAGTTAAAATAATATACCCAAACCCATTTCGCAGCAAATTAGCCTTGAAGCCTTATATAGCAAGGGTTTCACGCAAATTTAAATCCGCCATTTATCCCTTAAGTATAAATACAAGGGAAAAGCCCCAAAAAGCACACTCAAAAACGCACCCCAAAACCGAACAAAAAAAGCATAAAGCGAGATACCCAATTACGTGAAAATTTAAACGTAATGACCTCAGTTCGTAGGGGCGTAACTTTTTCAAAGGGGCAGTTCGTAACATCGTATTTAGACCGAGATAAGTTCCCCGCGCCAGCCGGACATTTCTTTTGTCTTCGACCGTCAAGCTACTGAGCCACTGACAGCCCACTAAAAGACGGCTTAGCAGGGTGAAGGGAGTGGCCGTGCCCCCAACGAGTTCCCCTTTGTATCGGCGGGTTGGCAGCGGTATTCCCAGTAACGCCGAGGAGCCGCCTTCCATGCCCTGACGGGCATCAAAATAAATTCATTTTCCAATTACGCATATTGTTGCGCCGTAAATAAAAATCACATTTTGATTTTTCAAAAAAACCAATCGGTTCTTAAAAACCTGAGTCCTGCCAATGTCCATTTTTCAAAAAACACACACCATACACAAAATGTTTTTTTGTCTATATCCGTTTGTAAAAATTGGAATTTTCATTTAAACATTATGGAAATGTTAAGTTTTTACGGAATCCATTTAGAATCCAAATGGATTCTTTGTTATTCAATTGATATTAATAACATTTTATTTGATGGACTCCGTTTGGATTCCCGTTGGATGCTTGTAAGACGATAAGAAATCAGGAAACCGCGAACAGTGACAGATTTTAATATGGAGGTGTGAGGGGTTGGCAGGGTGTCGTGGCGCAGTCCTAAACCAAGCGTTCTGTAGCAACGACTGCGTGTAGGCGGTTCGACAATTAACAAAAAGGATCTCAAGCCGATCTTTTTTGTTTTGATGCACCCATTACAAGTTTTTTTAATATGTTAAATTACCGTTCTCTGGCTTGATGTTCAAACCAGTATTACTTGAATAAAAAACTAGGACGGTAATATTTATGTCATACATGATATATCTAACATTAAATGGTAAGAAGCAGGGCTTAATATCAGCAGGGTGTTCTTACGACTCTGTAAAAAAGGAGAAAATGTTGTTCAGAA
>NZ_JBEBMB010000138.1:0-6788 GCF_040081915.1 Xenorhabdus sp. SGI240 | reverse complement strand
GTATTCATGTTAGTTCCAGTTGAAATTAATTGTTTTGGTTAGACGCTGAGGCTTATGCAAGACACGATATCGCGTGGCATCCCAGTCGTGATCTTCCTGTTCTGTGTCAACATCATCAGGGTTTTTGCTATCACGAACCAAAACCGGAATGCGGCTAATCCAGCCCCGGCAATAATCGAACACGTAGAACGCGGGCTTTTCTGGTATTCCTGACTCGGACTTCTTGCCTTCAATGACAGCCTCCAGCATATCAGCGAAGAGAGAAGCGCCATTGATACGAGAACCGGGCTTTTTATTGGCTTCCAGCCACTTCACGCCCTGTTTTGCCATCTTCTGTGCTATGGAATCTTCGTTATCGCCCGTATTAAAGATGGAGCCATCAGCGGGGCCAGAAATTACTTTCTTGCAGGTACCGGGCATGATATTCAATTGTCCTTGCGTTTTACCGTCCTGTTTAATCTCATCAGGCTCTATAACATCTTCGCCAGCCAGACGCCGATCAATCCACTGTACGCCCTTAGCCACGTTGGTAGATGACATATTCAGCCCTTTATTGAGTTCATCAGGCGGGCAACCGTACCATTCACCAATCAGAATCAGCGAACCCGCAGGAGGGCAGAACTTTCGGCCATCCGATAAAGTTGCCTCTGCCCCATCTGATTCAGCCCACCACAGATTGGCAAACGGTTTTGATTCTCCCCAGTCATGAGAGCGGTCAACCGTCCAACTGTCGGGTATTTTAAACGGTTTAATGGTGTGATAGTTCGCATTCCACAGATGATCGAACCGCCCACCACTGGTAACGTCCCATGAACCCTCAATCCATGCCTTTCTACGGTTCGGGTCTTTGATATTCATCAGGGTAGCAATGTATTGTGGGTCTAAGTAGGGGTTCTCTTTAAATGAACCATGAATGGCGACGCGAGTTAGTGTTATGTCCTCATCTTTTTCAGTCTGAGGATTGAACACCTTTTGAGTTTCTCTGATAACAGTTCCTCTCGGAGCTGGTTCAATAAACCGTTTTTTCACCCATGTATGCCCGATACCAAACGGGTTAGTTGTGCTGAATGTTTCAAGCGGGATAGATTTTAATAGTGAACCGTCCTCACGCGGGTAATCTTCTGGCCTGAATGACGAACGCCGACAAGAGAACATGGCCTCATAAAAATCTGCTGATTTCTGCTTGGTTAATTCGTTGAAGCCGATGAACGGGAATTCCTGCCCGTGATAATCCCAATAATCATCCGCCTCTTTGCCGAACCGGAATAACAGTTCCTCACCCGTCGGCCATACCCAGCGTAACTCAGAGGCAGAAGCAAGAAAGCGAGCACCATCTTTAAATAGACGATACATACGCTTTGACTGAGTGATGATATCGGCAAGGTTTTTGTATTCAGTATCAAATATCACCCCCCGCCAGAACGAGCCATACCCGACCCCAACATTTCGCCTAAATCTGGCTAATTGAGCGGCTGTTTTGCCGGGGCCACGAGTTCCCTCATAGAGAATTTCATTACATGGGCAACTTAAAGACAGAGACTGAGACCCGGGAAGAGGCTTCCAGACTACATTGTAATTCATCCGCCTAATACCTCGCCCTGTTGCTTCTGTGCCGCTTTTTCCCAGTCATCAACGTTATCGCAGGCAGGCACGGGCATAATGTTATGGGTAGCCACCACCTTTTGATCAATCTGCTCTTTAAATGCCTGAACACTGATATGCTTCCCAAGCAATTCCAGATTTTTAACTTTATCAGGCCACTTAATCTTCTTGAGTAAGGCGGCGGTATCTTGTGAACCTACTTCCAGCACTTCCAGACCTGATAGCGTAGTACGCCACACTTTAGGCCAGTCTTTAACTGACTTGAGTTCGCCTCCATCAGTGAGAATGTCGAGGACGTCCATTTGGTCAATTTCAACTAACCGCTTTAATACATAAGTCGCATTAATCCCGACTTCTTCATTACGGTCTGCCTTGAGTTCGGCAATGCGTGACTGAATATCAGGTTTTGACAGGTTTTCAGACGCAGTGCGGTTTGCGGTTTTCTCGCTGTACCCCGCACGAATGGCCGCTTGAGTGGCGTTCAAATCTACGAGGTACTCACGACAAAACATTTCTTGTTTGTCGGTGAGTGCCATTTACTTTCTCCATAAATCAGAATAATTAACTGGTCTGGTTGATATAAGCCCGACAGTTTTTGCACGGTGGTTATATAAAATGCTGAAAAAGCATTCAGCAAGTAACTTATCGTCCAATATTCGCAATTTCTTGTTTACCCCCTCCAATCAATCCGAAAGCCATCTGACCGAGGTCATCGATCAACTTTTCGGCTTTATCGAGGGTAATCAGATCATCTTGCCGCTTTCTCAGTCTGCGGCCTGCATCAGAGGAATCTTCATCAGACGCCTTTTTTGCCAAAACAAGCATGTCTTGCAGTTGCTGGATGGTGAATCCAAATCCAGATTTAGCTTCCTGCTCCGTCATGTGGTCGAAAACCTGAGCCTGTAGCTCATAGCTGTAACTCATTGCCATCAAACAAGCTTCACGCTTGGGGAATCGATAGCATGGAAGCTCTCGCCCGGTACTGTCTTTGTACTGAGCAAAATATTTTGCCGAGTGCTCTTCTCCTAATACTTTGGGAACTTTGGCAAGAAAGCTTTTATGTTGCAGTCGAGTATATTTCTTGCAAGGGAATGTTAACCCTTCCGCCTCAGCTTTCGCCTTCCTGTCGGCATTAATGTAATCCACCATTTCCAGACTGGTCATAGTGGGCGCTTCTGTTACAGGTAAATTTGTTTTCTTGGTTGTTAATAGTTGCATCGCGTATTACCTACATTTGAAATGAACCCTCGTCCACATAGAAAATCAGCCCGTCGAAGCTCGCCAGCTATAACTGACTTCCTCGAAGGCTCATATCAAAGTGATTGGATTCGACGTTTAAAGAATTGCGCTGCGGTGCGCGGTGGAAATAAAAATGCCACCCGCGTTAACGGATGGCAGCAAATGTTATGTAGATCACTTTTTAATCATTTCGGGTGGATATAATCGCAAAGCGATTACAGAGAGAAACTATCCCACTGACACCACCCTCTAACATACACCTGCCCCACTCAGGGAATGGGTAGAGGAATAAAAAAACCACCACTGGAGGTGATGGCTTGGGGTTGGGTGATAACTAAATCGTTAGAGTGATTTAATGGTTATCATTCATTGCAATGATAGCAATTACACTAAGTTATCTTCACTTTTTTCTTAGAGTTTGTCTGATATAATGTCCGGGTGATTTGTGAGGTGAAATAGTCCTCATCCAAAAAACTCAACAGCCTCTTAATGTGTTTTTTTTCTTGTGGCATTGTAATTTTCTTTTCACCACCATCTTCATATATCTCCAAATCAAGAGTTACGTCATTTACTTTCGCTATGGATAATAAATCATCTACAGTGTAATCCTCTAAAACTCTTGATTTATTTATTAATGATACTTTCTTTCTTATCACAGTATCAGCAATGTTTGTAAGGTCAAAATCGCTTGAAATATGAAAGTGCTCATGATTGGCAAATTCTCTCAAGTCATCATCGGTTGCTTCTTTAAAATATCCATCAACATCAAATATTCTCCTCAGCATATGAAAGCTTTTGAATTTTAATTTATCATTCTCAAGTATTGCCGTTAGCTTGTTATCGATAACCAACCCGTCAGAGTCAGATAATTTAAAAGTATTGTCATCTTGAAGAATACTATGAAATATTGTTTTTTTATTATCTATTATTTGTCTTTTATCAAAACATTGGAGGTACGCTTTTATATTACCCACCGCGCCAGATGAAACTATCTCGCCGGAAAATAATGCCTTTATGTTAAAAATAGATATATCCTGCGGACTCCACTCCTGAATAGAGTCAGGAGTTTGTATTGCATCAAGAACACCTATAACATCATCAAAATTATCAATACAAAAATATTCCGCAGGGCTGGTGATATAACCACCACTAAATTCTACAGATGTTGTGTAATTATTTTCAAAATAATCTTTTTGCCTTTTAAACAAGGAAGTTACAGATATTTGTGTTTGTGCATCAGTGAGAATCTTCACAATTTTACCAGTATCGGTTATAGCAAATAATTCCATAAATCATTTCCTTTGTGAATTAAACAGCAATATATGTATGAGCTGTTAATTTTATAACATCTAATCTGTCATTATTCACTGAAAATAAATCTCTTTTAGTAATTAACACAAAGCTAACACCTGTATCATCTTCCGCCTCATAGAATTTATATCCGAAGAATGATAATAATGGATTAAAACTATAACCCTCAGAAAAAGAAACATAAACAAGTAAACTAATGTAAAAGAATATAGCAATCTTCCAATCAAAAAATGTCCCTGACGTGCTGAGTAATGGAAATAAATATGTTAAAAAATAACTAGTTACTTCCTTATTGGCGGGAGTGGCTGTTTTTATATTCTTTTTTGTGCGCCCAGAATTGAGGACAGAATACTTTAATATAAAAATGCAGAGACAAACACTTACGACACCTACAAGTATATACATACTGAGCATGATGTATTTTTTCTGAATAAAAGCTAAATAAGCCAATGTGATGCATACAGGAGCCACAGAGGTTGCAGTTAATGCAAAGCGAGCAAGTTTGCTTAAAAACATTTTCACCTCCCTTTTTTTGTGACTGTATAAAAACACAGTGTACATTAATTTAACTCAAAACAGAATAGTTAATTTATATTAAATAAATGATGCCTGCTCAAACAATAAAATATCAATTATTCGATCGGTTGTTGACATTCAGTTTTTATGTAGCCCTGCAAATATCTTAATTTTGCCCGGTCGTTGATGATGCCTTCTCGGATATCGAGAACAGTTGATCCAGTTTCTCCAGTGAGTTCGACGGTGGTTGTAGCGTCCACGCTGCCGGAGGGAGTGGTTTCAGACACGGGGCAGGTGGCTTTGATGCGCAGCTTGCGACGACCAGCGGCAATATCAGCCCGAAGAGCGTCAATTTCAGTCTTGGCATTGGCGAGTTCCTGAGTGTGTCGGGTATCTAGTTCTGCGAGTTGCTTGATGCGCTCTTGCTGGTTGGTGTTGATGGCGACCTGTTCGTCATACTGTAGCTTTAAGCTACGGTATTCCTTGGCCTTGTCCTGATACTCACTGTAATAGAACCAGAACAGGCCAGCGACGACAGCAAAAGCACCAAGGGTGAAATATTGGCTGTTGAGTTTCATCGCTATGAATTTAACCTTGCTTGCTCTTCTATCAGAGGGGTACGATAGTTTTTATCAAAAATCCCTTTTAACGCCTGTTTTCTTTGTTCACGATCCCAGCCCATTGAAATAAGAACCGTATTTGCCCGCTGTAATTCGGTAATGGCTTTAATCTGCCACTCAGTCAAGTAATCCCTGACTGCTTCGCTTTTGCCAATATCATTGTTCTTCTTAAACTTGGCCGACTTCATTCCGAGGACGACATCATTAATCAGGTCGGCTTCATTGCTGTAATGAAAATGCTCCGTTTCTTTCCCGTCCTGTTCCCGGCTATTTTTAATAGCATCGGTCATAGGTCGGTATTCAACTCTGGCTCTTTCTCGCTCCAATTGAATTTGAGATTCTTTTGTTGCCTTTTCACGAAACTTAATGAAACTGTCAACCAAGCGTACTTGTCCATCACGCGCTTTCTCACCACCAATAAACGGCATGGCAATCAAGAAGCCACGCTCAGTTAACTCATAGCATGGCAACTCTTTGTTTTGTTTGCTGATATACGAGGAGCCTCTGAAATCGGAGCCTCCTAAATGCTGAGAAGCTATCAGTGAATCAATTCTGCTCATTACCCTAAAATGATCTCTACCAAACTCATTGGCAATAACATCTGTTGTGACTACAGGCTGACCATTGGATTTTTTAACTAAAAGTCTCATCTTGCGTATTCCTATAGAAATAAGAGCCTGCTGACGTAGAAATATCGCCCATGAGAGGTCGCCACCTAGCGATAATTCTCAGGCTCTATTTCTATAAGCTCATGATTGGGGTTCGCGCACGTCAGTACGCAGATAAAAAGAAGCCCCGCAAATGCGAGGCTATGGAATTCAGATTAAGCTGTAGGCTTTTTCGAATACATCATCCGAATAAGGCTGCTTGCCGTTCTCGTGCCGGATGATGGACTTAGCCAGCGCAATCAATGTGGGTTTATTGATGTCCAGAACCTGATTTGAATCGACTCCCAGCGCCTTAGCAACACCGTTAATATAAGCGGTGGTGTTATTCTCGCTATTTGGTGCATAGCGATTAATCATCTTGGCCACACTCTGATAACCGTTCTTGTGGTAATTGGTCAGCAACTTCATGAGTGCCCGGATACCATATTCCGGTGATTCAAACAGACAGAACCGAGGATTTTTTACCCCTGTTTCGATTCCAATTTGACCCTGCCACTTATTAGCGGGATTGTGGTCAATATTGCCGGGATTGTTATTGCGAATGCCTCTGCTCATCAGATTATTCCCCGTTGTTGTTCATGTTCTGTCAGTAACCTGAGAAATTGGTAACGTTCGTAAAAATTAAAATAGTCACGTATCCATTTGTACCGAGGTTCACGAGCGAGCTTTACAAAGAACTGATCATCACGCCAATGTTTTCTCAGCCTGTGCAACACCCGCCAGCGGCGAAATTGATGTAGCAGCTCTGTTATATAAGAAAAGCTCGCACCAAATACTAATTCACTGTTTTGGCTCATCAATTTTTACCCCTGCTCTTTTCTCTGCCATCTTA
>NZ_JBEBMB010000137.1:0-2524 GCF_040081915.1 Xenorhabdus sp. SGI240 | reverse complement strand
CGTAGCTTGTCCCACTTGCTGCCGTAGCCGCGGGCGTGTCGGTTCTTACCTTGCTGGTGGTTCTGCCAGCCTGTGTGCAAATGATCGTTACAGTAGCCTGAGCGGTCGGTAGTGGTTTTAGGGCAGCCGAGCTTACGGCAGGCTCGGGGGATACGAGGCGGCATGGCATCACCACTTTGAGAACAGTCCGCCGCGTTCACTCTCGTGTGCAACAAACCGGCGTATCTCTTCACGGATGATATAGCGGAGGTGATCGTCATCAGGGATGCTGGGTATTTTCGCTGAGTTAATGACGGCCGAACTCAGGCGTGCTTGCTTAGCAGTCCCTCTATATGCTTTCTCTATTTCATTGATTATGGCATTGGCGTTTATATCTACTGCCAGTTCCAATGGAGTAACAGCTACTCTTACTTTCCCTTCTGAACCACATACCTTAAAGCTATCGGCAGTAACCCCAGCCTTAGCATTGTTATCTGTTGACAGCTTCATGCCAGCCTCACGCCGCCCATCAATGCGATCCAACAGTTCAGCAATGTGTTCTAGCTGTGATTCAAGCTGGCTTAATGTTTCCGTGTCGTATTGGATACCGACAGTGAATGTGGATGTTGCTGTACCTTGTGACATGTTTGCTCTCCATAAATCAGAATAATTAACTGGTCTGGTTGATATAACCCCGACAGTTTTTGCACGGTGGTTATATAAAATGCTGAAAAAGCATTCAGCAAGTCACTTATCGTCCAATATTCAATTATCGGACTTTGGCTCTTCGACTACATGGCGATCACAACTCGGTGAATTATGATGGCAATGCAGGCCGTCTCTCCGGCTGTCACACCCCTTCGCCTGCCTACAGCGGATGTTGCTGATAATGACCCGTCTTCTTCGGGGGCATGGGTTATTTTTGATTCTGTCTGTACGCTCGATGGCAAGGAAGCATGTCATAGCTAATACAAACAGACAGCGATAACCCGACGCAAAGGAGTATCGATATCGATATTCCCGATAGAGGTTCGCTCAAAATAGTGACGTAAAAACAGATGCTTAAGCCGTTTTGTCCAGCCCGTTGTGTCCAAATAACACATTGAAAGGCAATGAATTTATTTCTTTTGTCCAGTACATAAATCAACCATGGAGGTATGTCTACAGTTGGAAATAAAAATGCCACCAGCCCGTGTGCGTTGGGTACGCGGTAGGAACGGGGTGGCAGCATGGGTTATTCCTGTAGCCACTCAGGGAATGGACACGGGAATATTTACTTTAGTTTCAAAGGGTAATTAACTGTTAAGGATTATTCGCTTGTTATTGGGTGGGGATGGGGTTATTAGATTTATCGGTTTTTGTTGTAGTCAATGAAATCAGTGAAATAAGGTGAGTAAAATGAAAAAGTTCATTCTTCTTTGCCTGTTGGCAGGCACTACACTTTTAGCTTCAGCGCAAGCTTCCGCTTTGATCTGCTCTCGGCTATATTCTCCAGGCAGCCCCGATTGGAAAGATTGTATAACTCAGTGCTTCGAAGCTGGAGGAAGCGGAACATTCTGCGAGTAAGGCGGTCGGAGGACTCCGCCCCACTTGTTAGGGTTTACCCACCCCAGTATCATTTGCTCTGAGGTGGCAATCAGAATGTAGTTGGTTGAGCCACGGCACGAACCCAACACATAATGCCCTTTTGCAGGTCAGTTCGCCCTTCGTTCAGCCAACGCATATCAATTTGGTGGTTTCCTGTTTGTGCATTTGTAACTGCTAAATAGTCATAGAGTTGACCTAATTCTTCACCCAGCGCCTTAATCTTGTTCATGCAATTAATTTCATCTTGGGTAAGTTCACGATAGCCAGTGATTTTACGGTGTTGGTTTTCCATTATTACTCCCACATTCAGTCTTCGCCCAATCCCTCAGTCCGAGGAACTGGGCTTCGAGGGTTTCAAGTTCTCCGAGGAGACGTACATAATCCTGTTCAGCGTCTTTCGCCAGTCTGGCGGGTCTTGAACCATCCACGCCGGAGGGGGCAGCGGTTTCAGACACGGGGCACTCGGCTTTGACGTACACCCGCTGAGTGTTAGTGCGGAGAGTATCGCTAAGCTCATCAAGTTTAGATTTGGCATTGGCGAGTTTCTGTAAGCTTTTTGCATCCCGTTCGTGGAGTTGCTTGATGCGCTCTTGCTGGTTGGTGTTGATGGCGACCTGTTCGTCATACTGTAGCTTTAAGCTACGGTATTCCTTGGCCTTGTCCTGATACTCACTGTAATAGAACCAAAGCAGGCCAGAGACAATCACCAGAGTACCAAGGGTGAAGTACTGGCTGTTGAATTTCATGTCACTCACCTTGTTCAGTACGTGTTGTTTTACCCTTACCTGTTTCAGCTAAAACAAAATCCAGCAACAAATCCGTAGCCTGCCCCACCAGCTTGTTTATCTTGCTCTCATGTTCAGGCCTGACCTTCTTCCATTCGTTGAGTCCAGTACCAAACACACTGGCTAGTTGTTTGTCTCTATTTAAGTCAGCACAGGCCTGATTCAGTTCTTCC
>NZ_JBEBMB010000136.1:0-2312 GCF_040081915.1 Xenorhabdus sp. SGI240 | reverse complement strand
CAGACTGGACAGGCCAAAAAATAGTGCATCAGCTCAATAGAGCCGCCTAATTCCAGTGCCCGGTCAATCCGTTTCATCCTCTGCTGCTCGATACGTGCCTGATGCAAGATGCGCACCAGATTGGCGTGATGAACATAAACGCTCAGCACCGACACCGGGCTGTTGCCTAAGTAATGCAAGTCTTCAATCGTCAGGCTCTGCAACATCAGCATCTCTGCGGGTGCCAGCCCCAATGCCTCACAACGGCGGATATAGCCGTTCTTCAAATCCATCACCAGCTGCATCAGCAAGCTGTTGGTGGCTTGCGATAAATGATTCATACACTTCCTCCACTATCAGGCCAGTCAAAACGCAATGAATGAACAACACACTGAAAAGCAGGCACCCCGCACCGGTATCACTACATCGTCAACGCCTCCGGTACACTCTCACGCTGAAGCTCACGCAAGCGGCGAATAACCCGGATAAGCCGCAGAAACTTCACGGCCCGGGTATCATCCAGCAGAGGCGATTCTTCCCGTCTGGCGGTGCCAAGCAGAACCGCCGTCAGCGTCAGTTCACTGCTGTCAGCCGGGGTTTCTCCGGTCAGGGTGTGCAATAAACGCGAAAAAGGATGGGCATTTTGCATATTCACCAGACAAAATCCCGCCGAACCTGCCTCCGATCCCGACAACAAATCGCTGTCACAGCCCATCACTTCCGCCAGTTCAAACGCCAGCCGGAATGCCATGTTTTGCAGGTGATCGATATCATCCTGCATCGGGGAAATTTCCCAGACCGCACTGACCGGCTCCAGCCCGGTTTGGGCAAAATGCAGACATTCGCTTTCAGGAACAGGCAAGACGGGTTCAGACCGATTATTCACGCTATCCGGCGGGTAAGACGGAATAACCGGCTTTTTTGGGGAAGATGGAACAGATACTTGTGCCTTATCGACCGGAGCCGGTTCTGACTCAGGTGCCTGCACCTTATCAGTGGTGGGTTGAGCAATTATTCGTGGATTCGATCCCCTGTTTTGCACTCGAACCTGCGCCGCGTTATCCGTCTCCGATCCTTCCGGCATCGGCACACTCTCAAACGCCGTAGCCTGCTCGCCGAAGAGCTTCTGTCGGTTGCTTTCTTTCGGATCTAATTCCAGGACCCAGCGGTCATAATTGAGTAACGGGTGGGGCAGGGCCTGCAATAAATCGCCAATCAGCTCATCCCGGAACATCTCCGGTGACCAGATTTCCGGTGCATCGAACTTGCGGCAGCAGGAACCAAAGACTTCATCAAAAGTCACGGTCGGTTCCGGGTTTATACTGGTAAGATGCTGTTGCCAGACCGCCTCTGCATCCTGCCGCAGTGCCAGCAACTGACGGATTTGCCGGACGTTCAGCCCCAAACTCAACAGATTAGGCATCCACGGATAAAGATACAGCACGGTATCTTCCATCCGGCTGATATAGCTGATACTGATGGGAAACCCGGCTTTACCCAACAGCGCAGACAACTCACGCAGCGTGATTTTCTGTTGTTTCTGCGCTTCATAAAGGGTTCTGGCTTTACAGACACCGAGGGCTTTTTCAATAAAACTGAGATCACCGCGCAGTTCGTTTTCCGCCAGATGCCCGATCACACACTGTAATCGCCCCGGCCACGGTTTAAACAGGCAGTGAATGCGATAAAAACGTTCATCCCCGGTCTCCTGCCACAGTTCGGACAGAATTTGATAGCGCGTATTCCCGCCATCACTGAAGATGTAGGCCTCGTCACCGTCCGGATCACGCGTGACTTTCGGCACCGTATCCAGCCCACGGGCTTTGATCGACACCTTGATATCGTCATAACGCGGGTTGCGACGGGTGCGGGGGTTATCCGGATTCGGGCGTAGCTGATCTAATGTCAGTACCATCGGCATTTCCGTCATCGGCGGGCTGTCATTGCGGGTAGCCTCAGCCTGTCGTCCCTGCTGTAACAAGGCGCGGCCTAAATGCAACGTATTGCGTCCCATCATTTACCTCCTGTCGCTGTCGATATCAGAAAAACGCGTATACCGGCCGTCAAACCGCACACGCACCGTGCCGGTCGGTCCCTGACGCTGCTTACCAATAATGATTTCGGCAATTCCAATATCCGGGGTTTCCTCGTGATAGACTTCATCGCGGTAAAGATGCAATATCAAGTCAGCGTCCTGCTCCAGCGAACCGGAATCCCGCAGGTCGCCGTTGTTCGGACGTTTATCGGCGCGGCTTTCCACCTGCCGGTTCAGCTGGGACAGCGCCAGTATTGGACAACCCAGTTCTTTGCCCAACGCTTTCAGGCTGCGGGAG
>NZ_JBEBMB010000135.1:0-2307 GCF_040081915.1 Xenorhabdus sp. SGI240 | reverse complement strand
CAGACTGGACAGGCCAAAAAAATAGTGCATCAGCTCAATAGAGCCGCCTAATTCCAGTGCCCGGTCAATCCGTTTCATCCGCTGCTGCTCGATACGTGCCTGATGCAAGATGCGCACCAGATTGGCGTGATGAATATGGACGCTCAGCACCGACACCGGGCTGTTGCCTAAGTAATGCAAGTCTTCAATCGTCAGGCTCTGCAACATCAGCATCTCTGCGGGGGCCAGCCCCAATGCCTCGCAACGGCGGATATAACCGTTCTTCAAATCCATCACCAGCTGCATCAGCAAACTGTTGGTGGCTTGCGATAAATGATTCATACACTTCCTCCATAATCAGGCCAGTCAAAACGCAATGAATGAACAACACACTGAAAAGCAGGCACCCCGCACTGGTATCGCTACATCGTCAACGTCTCCGGTACAATCTCGCGCTGAAGCTCACGCAAACGACGGATAACCCGGATAAGCCGCAGAAATTTCACGACCCGGGTATCATCCAGCAGAGGCGACTCTTCCCGCCTGGCAGTGCCAAGCAGAACAGCAGTCAGCGTCAGTTCACCGCTGTCAGCCGGGGTTTCTCCGGTCAGGGTGTGCAATAAACGCGAAAAAGGATGGGCATTTTGCGTATTCACCAGACAAAATCCCGCCGAACCCTCTTCCGGCTGTGACAGCAAATCGCTGTCACAGCCCATCACTTCCGCCAGTTCAAACGCCAGCCGGAATGCCATGTTTTGCAGGTGCTCGATATCATCCTGCATCGGGGAAATCGCCCAGACCGAACTGACAGGTTCCAGCCCGGTTTGGGCAAAATGCAGGCATTCTGCTTCAGGAACAGGCAGCGTTGATTCAGGCGGATTATCAGCGTCATCCGGCTGATAAAACGGAATGACCGGATTTTTTCGGGAAGATGTGGCGGACACTTGTGCTTTATCGACCGAAGCGTGTTCTGGTTCAGGTGCCTGCACCTTATCAGTGGCAGGTTGAGAAATTATTCGTGGATTCGATTCCCTATCTGGCACTCGAACCCGCTCCGTTTTTTTCGTCTCAGGCTCTTCCGGCATCGGGTCAAACGTGGTGGCCTGCTCACCAAAGAGTTGTCGGCGGTTGCTTTCTTTCGGATCGAGTTCCAGTACCCAACGGTCATAATTGAGCAGCGGATGTGGCAGGGCCTGCAATAAATCACCAATCAGCTCATCCCGGAACATCTCCGGCGACCAAGTTTCCGGCGCATCAAACTTGCGGCAGCAGGCGCCAAAGACTTCATCAAAGATCAGGGTAGGTTCCGTGTTTATACTGGTGACATGCTGTTGCCAGACCATATCTGCATTTTGGCGTAGCACCAATAAAGGGCGTATCTGCGGTGTTCCCAGCCCGGAGCCGAGTAAATTAGGCATCCACGGGTACAGGTACTGCACGGTATCTTCCATCCGGCTGATATGGCTGGCACTGACGGGGAAACCAGCTTCACTGAGCAGAGCGGATAGTTCCCGCAGGGAAATTCTCTGCTGTTTCTGTTCTTCGTAAATGGCTCTGGCCTTGCAGACGCCTAACGCTTTTTCAATAAAACTGAGATCGCCCCGCAACTCATTTTCGGCTAAATGCCCGATCACACACTGTAAACGCCCCGGCCATGGCTTAAACAGGCAATGTACCCGATAAAAACGTTCATCTCCGGTTTCCTGCCACAGCTCGGACAGAATTTGATAGCGCGTATTCCCGCCATCACTGAAGATGTAGGCTTCGTCACCCTCCGGATCACGCGTGACTTTCGGCACCGTATCCAGCCCACGGGCTTTGATCGACGCCTTGATATCGTCATAACGCGGGTTGCGACTGGTGCGGGGGTTATCCGGATTGGGGCGTAGCTGATCTAATGTCAGTACCATCGGCATTTCCGCCATCGGCGGGCTGTCATTGCGGGTAGCCTCAGCCTGTCGTCCCTGCTGTAACAAGGCGCGGCCTAAATGCAACGTATTGCGTCCCATCATTTACCTCCTGTCGCTGTCGATATCAGAAAAACGCGTATACCGGCCGTCAAACCGCACACGCACCGTGCCGGTCGGTCCCTGACGCTGCTTACCGATAATGATTTCGGCCATCCCAACGTCCGGTGTTTCCGGGTGGTAGACTTCATCGCGGTACAGGTGCAATATCAAGTCAGCGTCCTGCTCCAGTGAGCCGGAATCGCGTAAATCGCCGTTGTTAGGGCGTTTATCCGGGCGGTTTTCGGCTTGTCGGTTTAGCTGGGACAGTGCCAGTATCGGGCATTCCAGCTCTTTGCCTAACGCTTTCAGGCTGCGGGAG
>NZ_JBEBMB010000134.1:0-10109 GCF_040081915.1 Xenorhabdus sp. SGI240 | reverse complement strand
AAAAAGTATGCTCGCGCCCTGCTTACATATCAATTAATAACTTTTCGAAAAAATATAAGAAACAACTCTACGGGGGTATATGTATTATCGTAATAAATCAGGTATATTAATCTTAGAGAATAAAGACAACTTATATTATTATAGCCAGTAAAACACTTTTCTTAAAAGGAAAATGACAGAGGATATACCATTGTGGTTACGCATAGCCTTTACTATAAGGGATAACATTTCAATTCTTGCTGGTGTAAAGAAAATTAATTAATTCCCTGGCAAATATTTAAAGGAAACACTTTCTCATGGGAATTAGATTGATTTTTAAGATTACCACATCAGAGATGATGAAATTCGCCTATTATCAGAAGATATACATTTGACTATTTTAATACCTCTGAGTGTTTTTCCAGGCAGTAATAATTAGTTTATTAGACAGTGTCTTGAGGAATTATGGATTGATATTCTATTACACTTTATAATTGGTCAAGACTCTAACTAAAATATCGTTATTTTCACTTGAGCTAAGTGCAGATAACCCTTTATAGGCATATGAATGTAATGTAACTGTGTGCCTGAAAACAATAAACTCCATAATAATTTTCGTGTCACACATATTCAAGGAGCGACGTAACTAATTGACTTATTATAGTTAAAAACTTCAACTTTTACAGTGAAATATTCTCTTATTAGTGCTTGTATTTTTAGTTTATTTTATCTATTGTTAATTTTATATTTTGGAGCCATATGAAAGTACTATCTATTATTGGGCACCCTGATTTAAAAAACTCTCGTTTAAGCGCAGAATTTGTAAGACAGCTTCCACAATTTGGCGTTACAGCTCGTTTATTAGAAAATCAACATGTTAACTATATTTTTAATGTTGAAAAAGAGCAAAATGAATTAATTGACTACGATAGAATAATATTTATTTTTCCAATGTTCTGGTATTCAATGCCAGCTTTGATGAAAAAATGGATTGATGATATTTTTCTACCTGGTTTTGCATATGCTCGAAATGGGAATAAACTTTCTAATAAAGAAATTCAAGTAGTAACTACTGTAGGAGCTCCTAAAGAAGGCTATCGTGCAGGTAGCTTCAACAATTATACAATAGATGAATTACTCAAACCAATACAGCAGACTGTGAACTATGTTAAAGCAAAATACTTACCACCCATTGTAATATATGAGTCAGTGTTTCTATCAGAGAATACTATCCAGAAAGTAATTTCTGATGTATGTTGTAAAATTTCAAATGAACAAGATAATCCCGATTTGCTATATGAAAAATTGCTTTTGAAAGCAGAAAGTGAAAAGATAAATTTAATCAGAGATATCAATTGATAATTTTTCGAAAGAACATAGGACACAACTCTATGAGGGTATATGTATTATCGTAATAAATCAGGTATATTACTCTTAGATAAGAAAGAAAATTTATATTATTATAGCCAACAAGACACTTTTCTTAAAAAGAAAATAACAGCTTTTGAGGCTTATAGTAAAATGACAGCAGATATACCACTGTGGTTACGCATAGCCTTTACTATAAGGGATAACATATCATGCCTTGCTGGTGTAAAGAAAATTCATGGATTTTCTGGCGAATATTTAAAGAAAACACTTTCTCATGGAGATTATATTGACTTTTTTAAAATTTTACGAATCAAAGATGATGAAATGTGCCTATTATCGGAAGATGTGCATTTGTCTGTTTTAATATCTCTGAATATTTTCCCAGACTGTAATAATGAACCTAGTTGTAAAATAACAGTAACGGCATCTGTTATAATTCATAATTTTTTTGGTAAAATGTATATGATACCCGTATCCCTCACACATGATATTATTGTAAAAAACATGCTATCTAAAGTTAACTCTCCGTGAAAACAGTTAAATATTAAAAATAAAATAGTTTAAGATCAGAACAAGGAACATGGAAATAATTTATTTTCATGATACTAAATTAATTATTTATTGTGAGTTTTTAATTTAACTCCTGAAATTGTATTTATGGGTTCTTTGGTTAAAAAAACCAAAACCAATAAGGAATCTTATCTATGGAACAGTTAGCTATCACACCATATATTCTTCATAAGGATCATGAAGATGACGTGCTATTAATGAGCTTCAAGCCAATTTTGCCTACTTATATTAAAGAAAGCATTATTAGTGAATTTATAAAAACAGCCAGTAACGATGAAATTAATGATTTTTTTTCTGTTTATATAAAAGAGGGGGGTGTGTATGTTTTAAAACACATTTCTTTTTGTTTGTCTAAAAAATCCATGGAAGAGTTAATAGAAAATAAAAAAATTAATTTCAAAGATTTTTACGTTCTCCAAGATGAAAAGTGGATTTTAAAAAACAAATACTTACCTAAAATCGCTTTTAACAATCTAAGGGAGTTAATTGATAACAAAGAACATTCAATTAGTAATGAGTTAGTTGATAAGATAGGATATTCATTGTCAAAGTATGGTGAGATGCCTGTAAGTAGAGCCAATAGATATATAATTAAAAATGATACTGAACATTATTTTTTCTATCGTAAAGAACATGAACATGTTCCAGGTTTAATGCTAATTGAAATGTCTCGCCAAGCAATGTACCACTATGTCTACAGCTACTCAGGATATTCAAGAGGCGATGTTAGTATTACCATATCGTCTCTTGAAGTTGATTTTTGTGCTTTTACAGAGTCATCCTATGAGCTGGAAGTTATTGTTTCCACAACCTCTGACATTGCTCATACGTGCCCACGGCATATAGATTTGATATCATCTTTTTATCAAAACGGGAATTTAGTTGCACGTGTACGTTTAAAAGGTGGAGTATTGAAATTAAATGTTTTCAAACGGATGAGAACTCTTAATTTTCCAAAGGACCATTGGTTTAAGTTATTCTCCAGAACTAATAGACTAGTTATGCTAATGGGAGATACTGAAAAAATTAACATTGTAGATATTGATGCAATTTCGACTTCTGGTATCCGATTAATCACTAACAGCCCTATTACTAGTGATATAAAATGGGTAATTATTCAAGCAAATAAAAAAAACATTTTAAAATTACCGATAGAAGAAATAACATTTGACAAATTAAATAATGTTATGCTTGCTAATTTTTCTATATTAGATCGTTATCATGAACAAAAACTAAGTGAGTTTATAAAGTTAAATTGTTATTTTTTCCAAAAAAAATACACAAAAGACCAACTTCTAAGTAATAAATTATTCTCACACATCTAATGTGAGTGTTTATATTAAATATTAGAGGCTGTGATGGAACATAACTTTAAAAAAAGTCTATCACCATTCTACTTGAATGAAAGAATAGCTCTTAAGAATAGACTATATTTCTCAGCTATGGGAATAGATGTTTCTCATAATGATGGTAGGGCATCTGCTGAGTTTACACAATTCTATGAAAATATTATTAATGGTGGGTGCGGAATGGTTGTGCTAGGCAATGCGTCAATACACCCATCGACACGGTTACATAAACATGGATTATGCTTACATAATGATGAGCATGCTGAAGCATTATATCCAATAATAAACTATGGAAATAAAAATGGTTGCGAAGTAGTCGTTCAGTTACAACATTATGGTGCTCAAGGTAGTAATACATTTGCTGGATCTAAGTTATTATCTCCTAGCGGTTTAATTTGTTCGAAAACGAAAGAAAAAGAGGATGATCACAAAGTTAGAGTAATGACTCTAGATGATATCATAGAAGTACGTTATCAATTTGTTGAAGCAGCAAAAAGAGCCCAGCTAGCTGGAGCTCGGATAGTTCAGCTACAAGCCTCGAATGGATATCTACTTAGCAGTTTCTTATCGCCATATACAAACCATCGATTAGATGAATATGGAGGAGACCCTTTCCGTAGAATGAAATTATTGACCGACGTTATTAGTGATATTAAACAAGCTTTACCAAATTTGGACGTTTCCATTCGTTTGGGGATTGATGATTGCCTTGGGGAAAAAGGCCAAAGACCGGAAGTGCTTGCTCCTTGTTTAGGTGTATTAAAATCACTAGGAGTCGTATTCATAGAGTGTTCTATGTCAATAAGGGAAACTTTTAATTGGATGCTAAATTCAACAAGTGAATCTAAAGACCTTTTCCACAGTGGCATTAAAAAAATTCGTTCTGCAACACGTTTACCTCTGGGATTTGCTGGATTTGTTGCGAACCTTAAAGATGCAGAGCAACTCATACATGAATTAAATGTTGAGTTGGTTGGTATGACCCGTGCAATTTTTGCAGATAATGAATTGATTTTAAAATCAATCGCAGGAAGAGAAAATGAAATTTATAAATGTCACTTTGATGGAAATTGTTTCCGTGATAAGAGTAATCCAAATCTAGATCGAGTGTATTGCTGTGTTAATCCTAAATACCAGCGCCCAAGTAGTATAACTTATCAGGGATAGATACAAATGTTTACTAATAAAAAATGTCTGATTATCGGTGCCTCAAGTGGTTTAGGTGCGGAATGTGCTAATCTTATGGCAGAATTTAATGCAGAGCTAATATTGACAGGGAGAGATCTAGATCGAGGAAATGAAGTAGTGAAAAACATTGGTAAGTCAGCAAAGTTTTACCAATGTGATATAACCATACCTCAACAGATCGATGCATTATTCAAACACATTAAAGATAATTATGGATATTTAAATTATGCAATTAATAATGCAGGAATAACAGCCCCTCGGGCTTCTATAATGAATATCGATTTTTTATCGTGGTCACAAATAATAAACACCAATCTAAATGGTGTTCTTCAATGCCTTAAGCATGAACTTCACTTAATGCGAACAATACCAGATGGAGCTATAGTGAACGTATCATCATGTGCTGGTGTTTTAGCAATTCCTGACCAAGCGGCTTACTGTGTTAGTAAAGCCGCTCTTAATATGCTGACAAAGGTTGCAGCCATCGAAAATGCTCAAGATAATGGCAATGGTCATGCAGTACGTATAAATGCTGTTGCTCCTGGCCCAATATTAGGTGGGATGAATAGCATAGAAAATCTAAAATCTAATCCTGAAAGTACCAAGAAAAAAATAGAAGTCACGGCCATGAAACGTATGGCTAAACCAGAGGAAGTAGCAAAAGCGATCATTTTCTTGTTGGGACCAGGAGCTAGTTATATGACAGGGAGTATTGTAGATGTAGATGGAGGATATAGTAGTGGAAAGTATTCATAAAAATAAATATGTTCTCATTACTGGTGTTAGCAGTGGTATAGGAGAAGCATTAGCAAAAATGTTTCTTTCAAATGGATTTATAGTTTGTGGCATAGCGAGAAGGATACCTGGCTCTTGGATTAAACACACTAACATGCATTTTTTTCAACTAGATATTACAGATTTTGATGAAATCAAAAAAATTTTCCTGAAATTTAAAAATATTATTCATGGAATGGAGTTTAAATATTTATTTTTAAATGCTGGTATGTTTGGCCCTTCTCCAAAAGGATGTACAGACATCTCAGTATTAGAACTTATGGATGTATATAAACTCAATGTAGTATCAGTAAAAGCTACAATAGATACATGTATTAAGTTAGGTATGATTCCAGAATATACTGTGGCATCTGCGTCTATATCTGGTCTACGACCTCGAGCAGGAATGTTAGCATATGCTTCTTCGAAGGCGGCCCTCAATAGTTTGATAAAAATATATCAACTTGAGAATAATAACATGAAATTTATAGCACTAGGTCTATGTAATGTTTATACTAGTATTAAAGATGCTATAGACAAATATCATGATGAACCTTATAGGTTTCCTGAATTACACTCTCTTTCACAAAGAGCAAAAAAACCAGGGTATGTTGTTTCACCGGAACAACGTGCAATAGATATAAAGAAAATTTTAGATAATATTGAATTATTAAATCTAAATTTCGGTGAATTCTACGATATTAGAGACCTAATGTTAGCATTGAAAGAAAAAATAAATCAGAGGTAAATATACAATTTTTGTAAATTAAGTCTTAGACACAACTTGAAAAATTATTTTTTGATTTGTCTTTTGATATATGTTCATCTATCATAGGTTATTTTAATAGTTAACGAATTTTAAAAGTTATATTAATCATCTTAAAAACAAAAATATATTTTTTGTTGTGAAACTTATGTTTTTCATTTCTTATAAAATATCTATAAATATTAAATTGAGGTATCATTTATGATTAATTTTAGTACTGAATACAAAGTTCCGGGTGATGGTCTTTGGTTACTCGATAATTCACATTTTTATAGACCAGCATCTCCTTATGTGGAAAAGCTTTTTACTGAAAGTGTAGTTAAAGGATTAAAGGAAAGCTCGTCGAAATATGGGCTAATTCTCAGCCATCTTGATTATGCATATGTTAATGGTTTTTTTTATAAAAAAGTAGTTCTTTGCACTGCAAAAGATTGTAATTCAGAAAGTGATGAAGTCATATCTGAGCGTATAAACAGAGGTATTGAAGCTATCGAGAAAAAATTATGGCGAGAGGATTTAGATATTTGGGATCGAATAGTAAAGCCATCGGCAATAAAACAAAATGATAAAATCCAGGCAATTGACATTACCGCCCTATCAGATAGTGAATTAATAGAACATTTAAATGAATGCTATGAAAATTCATTATATATGATGTATTTGCACCACATATACACAATCCCTAGTGTACTACCTCTTGGATTATATTTGTCTTTCTGTCAAGAAAAAGGTGGAATCGCTTCCCCTGAAGCTCTATCATTGTTAGCAGGAACGACATCAATATCTTTAGGCATAGCAGAAGATACTCTTAGACGCCTAGCTTCAAGTATACAAGAAGATAATATTGACCCCAATTTTTTTATTAATATGAAGAAAGAGGATATATTATCTGAAATAATCCGAATTTCAAATTCGAATACAAAGAAAGAACTCAATAATTACTTTAATCTTGTTGGTAATAGATTAATCACGGGTTATGATGTTACGGACAAAGTTGGTAATGATATGCCGGATGTTTTAGTTGACAATATATTATTACATCTAAATGGAAATATTAACACCAGTAATAATGAATTTGATATAGAGAATGAAAAAAGACATAATAGACTTCTATCAAAAATACCAAGTGAACATCATATTGAATTTAATGAATTATTAAATGAAGCACGTTTATTAAATCGTCTTAGAGATGAAAGAAGTCTTTATACAGATGTTTTAGCTACTGGGTTAGCACGTCGCGCTCTCAAACATGCTGGAGAACGATTATATAAGATAGGAAAAATAGAGAATCCAAGTCTTGCATTATATGCAACTAATGAAGAAGTATGCGATCTATTAGCTGGTAGAAACACAATATTGTCTAGTACATTAATAGAAAGACGAAATTGGTGTACATCACAATGTATTGAGAATGCGCCAATAATGCTTGGTGAGGAAGATAATATATATTATGGTCAGGGAAGAATTGAAAATCTACCTAAAGCAGCTAGATTAAGTTTGTCAGCAATCTCTATTGTTCTAAAAGAAGTATATGAAGAGTCAACTTTTGTTGAAGATGGTTCGAAATTAACAGGCTCACCAGTAAGCCCTGGCATTTATGAGGGAATAGCGCGTATTATTAATTCAGTGGAAGACTTCGGTAAAATCCAAAAGGGAGATGTACTAGTTACTCGGAGTACGACGGCTTCATATAATGTTATTCTTCCTCTACTTGGCGCAATAGTTACAGACCGCGGAGGACAATTGTCTCATGCTGCAATTGTCGCTCGGGAATTTGGAATACCAAGCGTAGTTGGTACAAGAGATGCTACACAAGTGATAGAGGATGGTTGCAGAATCCGAGTTGATGGTAGTAATGGCACAGTGGAGAAAATAATATGAAAATAATACCTCTAATAGATGCCACAATTTTAAATGGTTATGGAGGAAAAGCATATAATTTATCTAAGGCTCTTCGGGCAAGCTTACCTGTGCCTTCTGGATATGTTTTGTCTCCAAAACTAGTTAACCTTGTTGCTTTAAATGACCCTAGGGCTATTGAATATTTAAAATGTACTTTTGATAAAATTGAATACCCAGTTGCTGTACGCTCGTCGGCTTCTGATGAAGATAATGATATAGCCAGTTTTGCTGGACAGCACAAAAGTATTCTCAATGTAAATAATTTTGAACAGCTATTAAGTAGCATTATTGATGTCAAATTATCAGGGCAGACTCAGTCTGCACTTGATTATCGTTCTAAGCTTGGTATGAGTTCCATCTCTGTGATGGCTGTTATCATTCAGAAAATGATTGAACCCAGAATGGCTGGTGTCATGTTTACCAGAGATCCGGTCACAAAGAGAAAAGAGTTCGTGATTGAGTCAGCATGGGGTGTAGGAGAAGTTGTTGTTTCTGGTCTGGTTGTACCTGATAGTTATCGGGTGAGTGAGGATGGCATACTAATATCATCAAGCTTAGGATATAAAGATACACAATTACGCTTACGTGATAATGGTTATCTCCAGGAGGTAAACGTAGACGAGGCCTACATTGAAGCTTCATCACTATCACCAAAAAACATTGATGATTTATATCAATTAGGGTGTCAATGTGAAAAACTTTATGGTGATGGATTAGATATAGAGTGGTGTATTTCAAATGATTATCTATATCTGCTACAATGTCGTACTATAACAGTCTGAGTATACTTAATGAATAATATTAATTTTTACTTTTATATTGTATGCTTAGGATTCATCCCTCTAAATTCGACAATGGTAGCTGCTGCATTACCGACTATCAGTAATGAGTTATCAGTTGACGCATCGGTCGCAATGACATACCTGATAGCATCTTACTTGATAATTAACTTATTATTTCAAATTCCTTCAGGTTATATTAGCGATCGCTATGGAAGTAAAAATGTTATTGTTTTAGGTGGAGTAGGAGTTATAATTTCATCATTTCTTCCTTTTTTTAGTGATAACAAAGACATTATTTTTATTTCTAGAAATATTTTAGGATTAGGTGGGGTATTATTAACTCCTGCACTAATAACATATTTGCTTTCGTTAAAAGAGAATAAAAGTACAGATAGTGTCATGTCTGCAATTAGTAGCGCTCTAGGTTTTTCTGTTGCAATTGGTCCTATTTTTGGTGGATTTATAACAAGCATTGCTGGATGGGAATATATTTTCTATATCAATATTCCTGTTTATGTTTTTATGATTATATCTATATCATGTTTCAATAAAGATGATTTATGTAAAATTAAAAGCATAAAAACAGAAAAAACCTTTGATATAATGTTAAGTGCTAATAATATAAGTAAGTTTTTTTTATCTCCACGATTCCTCATTGGTCTTATTATAACATTTGTATATAGCATAATTCTTTATGGAATGGTTTCCATAATTCCATTCTATATTAGTTATCGGATAGGCAACAATCCTACATATGTAGGGTCTGTTTTATTTTCCATGACTATTAGCATGGCAGTTATGTCTATTTTTCAGAAAAAAATCAAGAACTCCAAACTCAACAATGCCAAGGTGATTGCTTCATTTCCGATCATCATTTTATCAATAATAGTATTACTCTCCTCAGATTTTATTGATTTAGTTACTATTATATGTTGTATGCTTATTGGTTTATCTATTGGTGCTGTTTATGGAGTGTCTCAATCATGGATAATTAGAGGTGCTGGAGGCTCAGCACAAGGCATCTTAGCCGGAGTTGCTTCTACTGCTCGTTACTTAGGAGGAAGTGTAGGCGTATCGATTATTGTTATTTTTGATAAAATAAGTAATGAAAAAGACAGTATTTCATTTATTTATAATTCATTGTATGTATATGTAGCTATAGTTTTTATATCATTCATTTTTGTATTTCTTCTTTTTAGAAAAATTGCTTTCACTGACAATTGCAATCCCTTAGGTAATTAATATTGCTATTAGTGTATCCCATAGTCTTTGGCTAATATGAATGACTGTGAAGAATTTCCAAGTTAATTATGAGGAGACATATTATGCATTGAAAAGGGTGAGGATATTGTATCACCCTTTTCAATGCCTCCTTTTGCCCGTAAAAAGCGGGTTTTGTCGCGTATTCAGGGCGCGAGCATACTTTTT
>NZ_JBEBMB010000133.1:0-15035 GCF_040081915.1 Xenorhabdus sp. SGI240 | reverse complement strand
CGCTGAATATGAGATTTGATGCATTGCAATTAGAAAAGGTAATTTAACCAAAGGATTCAGTGTGTTTTTAAAACTTATATCTAACGGGTTTAACTTAAATGTTAAGTTTACTTTTTTCGTTATTGAATTAATAATGAAAGTAGTTAAATTAGAGCGCATTTAATGTATTATAAAATGGATTAGAGAAAGCAATGAACGACACTGATGAAAGCGATAACAGCAAGAAAAATAAAAAATATGCTAATTATTTTATTCCTTACAAAACTACGTATGATTTACGTTTAAGTAAAAGGGAACCAAATTTAATAAACATACTTATGCAGATTCAAGGTTATGAATATGGCTTTTTTACCGTATTAGGTGTCCGCCCATTATCTCAACGAAGTGACAGAAAAAACAGTGCTATCTATGTAGTCAGGTGTCGGTGTGGTAAATATGCAGTCAGGACATTAAAAGCAATCAAAAATCCTGGCAACGTTAATGATATGTGTGAACATTGCCATCACCTATTTAATCTCAGGCGTAGAGAAATTTTTCGCACGACAGGAAAAGATGTGGATTTGTCAGAACTAACAGGAATTCAAGATAAAAACCCTTTAGAAATTAAAGAATAAGGAAACAGTGCCGCACCTTGGAATTGAATGTTCGGGGTACACCTTATTCTATACGTGAGAGCAGCCCAGATACCGTATCAGTCATTAAACTGCAAGCGGTATTTCTGCATTAAATAATGTTCCTGATTTTATCACGTCATAGGTTAATCGTAAGCGCTTACGCATCACTACATTTTCAGAGAGAACACCAGACAAGCATTTTTGGACATAAGCTTCCGCAATACAAGAATATAAAACGCTTGCTGGTTAACAGTGTAGATGAGGATGAACTGGCGATGGACGAGGCCACCTGAAAAAGGGTTCAGGGTATTACCTGGCTATCATCGTAGTGATGACCGCCACATTGCTGATGGGTTGGGCAGGCATGGAGCATTCCGAAAAATGTCCGCGCTGAATCAGTGGATGGTAAAAACAAAATCGGTTTGGCGGGATTCTTTTATGCCACGTTAGGCTGGAGCGGATGGAGAATTGGGTAGGTTGTAAAACGTAGGCCAGAATACCATGTGCCCTTAATACGCATTATGGTCGCCAGCCTGTTATTTATCCTGCTGTGTGAATATGTCCTGTCAGGCTATCTTGAGGGAAGCGCATGACTACAAACAGCTATCTGGAATACTTTCTGATCCTGTTCGGCTGGGTGGTCAATAGCGGGTTATGGCAAATTCTGATTGCTACGGGGCTGGTTATCCATGATGCAGGTGCGTTGTATATCCTGATACCGTTGATCCTGTTATTTGCCGCCTATGAATTTAAGACGGTACTCATACGGACGTTTGCCCTATTTTCTTTGAATTTCCTGACCTTTTGGTGGAAACCAGTCCGCTGGTTGGACCGTTATTTACTGGACGCCTTGTATGGCTCAGGCACCCATAGCCTGTTGAATCTGGCAGAATTTCAGAATACCTCGGATGATTTGATTATGGAGCTGCACCCTGTTTATCGTGCTGCCGATGGTCTGGCTGGGGGCATGTTCGGGCAAATGGTGATTGTCTTTGATCCCCAAAGGGAATGTAGGCCTGTTAAGACGCATTTGGGCCGAAGCGTACTGGGCAGGTCGTGGCAATGAGCTTTCTCTCTTTCATCTGGGCTGACCGGAAATCCCGGCGCGTTATAATGCAGTCGGGCGGTTTGGCTGGGTATCGGAAGTCGCTTCCCGTCTGGCCGGACAACTCAGTGGGAAAGGGAACAGTGCCGTTGGATATAGTGCTGTCCAATGAGCAAATAATCCCGGCGAATTTTTCCCTGAGTTTTTGGATAGGCTATGACTAATTTTATTAAGTTTCATAATATTTTTCGATAGGTCGTTTTATAAAAATTGTTAACTAGAATTTTTCACATAAAAAACAGGGTGGTATGAAAAAAAATATACGATTTCATACTCTTTTTGATTATTTTTTTGTTGATCTTATTACATGTTGCATGCTTAATTATTCATGTTTTTTTTGCTAGCTAATTTTATTGTTAATCACTATATGTAAAAATAACTTAAAAATAAAATCATTGGTGAGCTTATCATCGAAAATACAATAACATGTGTTCTTTATTTCGTTAAAAAATAAATATTATTTTTTGGTGTAATGGTGTTGATAATATGGTGTTATAAACGCAAGCTATAAAATAACAATAATTAATTATCTTGTCTTGAGATTGGTTTTTATTAAAATAAATATTATTTTTCATGGGGAAGTGATTTTATGTTTATACATTCACATGGAGTTATAAAAATCATAGATAACATTAAATTAATGGTAATTTATATCTTTTTTATTATTAGCTTAAGAGGCCGCGCCACACTATAAATTACTTTGATAATATCTATGTAAGATAATTTCATAAGTTTATTTTTGAAATGAAAATAAATAATATTGCTTATGGGATATTTAAGTGTCTGCTATATCTGTAAGTTAAAGATATCAATATTCACTTTTTTATTCTCTAGTAACAATTGAGTTTTTTCCAACCTGAAGGTGAGATTTTATGTATAAAAATCGTTGCTATATGCCATTCATTCTTTATCCTCCAGATATGTATGATGTCGTTGATTCTGGATCAGAGAATCAACTGATACAATCTTTGGAGTTAGAAAATGATGGAACTGATTTTGTTATGTACCTGTCGGTTCCATATTGTCGTGTATGTTGCAAAGCATGCCCATATTTTATTGATCTTTTGCCAATGAATAGTGATAAAACACGGAGTGTTTTAGATAGATACGTTGAGACATTGGTATTTGATTTAAAACGTTATGCTGCAATGCGTCGTTGGAGAAATGCACGTTTACGAGGAGTTTATATTGGAGGTGGAACAGGTTCATTGCTTGAAATAAGTCACCTGAATAAAATACTTTCTACACTCAGTGGATATTTTAAATTGGCAGATGATTGTGAGATCACCTTAGAGGGAAATGCCAAAGATTTCACTAAAGAAAAAACGCTCTTTATTGCAAATTCAATTATCAACCGAATTTCTCTAGGCGCTCAATCTTTTCAGACTGATGTATTAAAAATAGTTGGGTCACCCCATAAAGCTCAGCAGACCATTGATACAATCCGTATGTTACAGGATGCCGGTCTTGGGCATATCCAACTTGATATGATGTATAACATGCCTAATCATACACTGGAACATTGGGAAAAAGATTTTAAAGTATTACATGAACTTGGTATTAAGCACCTTACTACTTATCTTTACCGTGTTACTCCGGGAACCCGTCAGGAATCGCTTATCAAAGCTGGTAAAGTGTCTCCTGTCGCAGACGCCGAAAGTATCATGGTAAAAAAAATGCAAGAGATGATAAAACAATTTGCTGCAGATGCAGGAATGCATAACTATATGTATGAACATTATGCGCTGCCTGGATATGAATCAAAATATAACCATTGGACGATGAAGGAATGTGTGGATGCATTAGGTCTTGGTCCTGGTGCATACAGTTTTATCAACCAACGCCGGACAGGTATTTCCAAGGATATTAATCGGTATGCTAATGCTGTGCTTAATGGTGATAATACTTTTACCACTGCGAGTATTCAGCTGACACCTAAACTAAGCAGGCAGCGTTATGTGATTTTTAATCTACTTTATTACCGCATTGATAAAGAGCATTACCGAAAAACTTGGGGAAAAGAATGTTACGACGATTTCAAAAATATCTTTGATAGCCTCATTCGTGACAATTTGATGCAGGAAACTCAAACAGAATGGGTAGTCACTGAGTCAGGAAAAAACTGGTTGCAAAATATAATGCTTGAATTCTTTGATGACAGCATGTGGGAAAATTCACAAGCCCTCAATCAGCAACAAAGTTCATGGGCGATGAATAATCATATGATAGATATCGGTGCATCTAAAAAAGAATTTTGGTTGGCAAGAATTTAATCTATTAAAATGGTGTGAATAATATGCTTAACGAAAAAAATATCCGGCGTTCAGAAAATGATGTTGCAGTTATATTATTTGAACTTGGAATAACAAACTCCCCAAAAGAGATAATCGATTCAAGGAAGGATATTCGTGATGAACTTGGTCTAGATAGTCAAGAAATAATCACTCTTGTTGAAACTATTTCATCTCTGGCTATTTCGGATAAACCTCTTAAGGAAGACAATGTTAATACAGTTAGCGATCTGATTAATTATCTCGCAGCTAATAGAAATACATGGCTTCATAAAGATGTTCCTTTTATTCTGCAAGGAAGTACCATTATTAATCAAAATATCGATACAGTATTTTCCTATATCAGTAATTATAAAAATTGGCCCAATATCCTGAACCATGTTTCTAGGATTGAACCAGAAAGTGATGACGGATGTATGCAAAGTTTCATTATGCACATTGAAGAGTTCGGTACTGGACAGGAGTATTTTGTTAAATCTTGGCGATACATTAATGAAGAATTTTATATCATTGATTTCTCCCAGCCAATACCTCCGCAAGGATTCAAATGCCATAAAGGTGGATGGCGTTTTCAAGCGTTAGATGATGGACGAACCCGTCTTATCAGTTATCACGGCTTTTCGTTATTAGATGATACCAACGTTGAAGACGCTATCATTCTCATCAGAAAACATATAAAAGCTGCTTTAACTACTTGGTCCCGCTATGGAAACGGTGAAAAGAATGTCTGATCTCTGCCTTAGTCTTATGACCAAGAGAAATGTTGTGCCCGGTTCAGATCCACTAGCGCAAATTTGGTCACTCGAACACTGGATCAGTACACTTAATCGTGTCTGTCACATCAATCGAATTTCAGAAAGTGCTACACGGCAGCACTTTATTCTGCATTTCGATGCAGGCAGACCTGACCCAGATCGGGTAGAGGTCGAACGGGTACGCTCAGATGATCGAATATGTGTCACACATATTATTCCTCCACCCAATGTGCTTGCACTCAGTGCAGAATGGTGGATTGAACATACTCACCCAAATGTGATTTTCGCCAAACGATGCCTTCTGATTGAAGAGAATGTTTATTCTCCTAATGTAGCACGCAAAATGTTTGTGCTATTGAGTGAAAATGTCGATAGGTTAACGGGGCAGACCTTATGCAGACCAAAATAGCGATCGTTGGAAACGGAGTCACTGCAGGCTTGGCAGCCAACCTTCTGACCTCATTAGGAGATATCACTTTATTCCAATCTCCACACTTTTCCGCAAGTGGTATTCCAGAAATAGTACCACGGAGAGCATTTTTTAACGCACTCAATACCATTAAAGAGTCAGAAGCTGTCATTCAGGCTGCTCCTATAATCAGAAGCGTGTCTTGGCGAAATAATGGAAAATTCCACCAGGCGGAACTAGCTTCAAATGAACAATATTTTATATATGACAAGGGACGGTTGGCTACATTTTTGGTAGAAAACATCCCTGTTTCGCGGCGTATACAGCAAGAGATAACAAGGATTGAAGACTTGGAGGGATTCGACAGGATATTTGACTGTCGTGGTACAACGTCTGTAATTAATGATCCTGCTTACATGTCACATGTAATACAGCCAGCCCAAACGGCTTGCCGCTATCTCGTCATATCTTTTCCCCCCGATTTGGATAGAAATGAAATGCGTTTCTGGTCTGAAATATTCCCCAATGGTAGTCGGCGTACTTTTTTCATGATACCCGTTGGAGACAACAAAGTATCACTGGGGTGTTCCTGTTTACCTTCAAACGTTATTTCGACAGATGAACTACTCGCTGCTATAGCTGCAGAAGGAATTTCAGTTGTGCCGGAAAAGATCCTTTTCAGTGGTTACGTTGTACCTGAAAAACGATCGATGACCTGTTCAATCAATCATGTCACCCCTCTGGGCGATGCCAGCACTTCACCTTGCCCACTGAGTGAATACGGAACGCTTAACGCATTGTTTCAAATCAGGGAATTTGTTGATAACGCTTGTTTTTCACCCATGCTGTTTCAACGACCTAAGTACAATGAAATAGATCCACATCTGCCACAGGAGTTATTTTTATGAAAGACTACACCTGTATTTCAACAGCTCTATATCCGGGGAATGGTGAGCCTGTTCGTATTAATGTGGACACCCTTGATCATATTGCTGGAGTAGCCCAATTATGTAAAGGTTTTGACATTAACCCGGAAGATTGGCCCGATGGTTACGGTATTTCCAATGAAATTATCACGCTGTCTACACACCAGGGAACGCATATCGATGCCCCTCTTCATTATTCACCTGGTGCCCCTGATATTGCTGCTGCTGATATAAATCATTTTATGGGGCAAGCGGTAATTTTTACAGATCGCACATCTTGTGGCGCAGAAATAGAAATTGAGTGGTTGGAGTATTTACAGCGCCTTGATAACTATGCTGAACATGCACATGCGGTATTTTTTATTACCGGAGCCTACGAGCGTTATGGTGATCCCAGCTATTTTACTGAGTTTAAGGGGATACCTGTTCGTTACGTCGAGGCTGCTTTGGATCGTGGTTATACTTTAATCGGAACAGATGCATTCAGCGTAGATCCTCCTTTTGCCGTAATGTGCCGCGCCTATGTTGAAACGAAAGATCCCTCAAAACTCTGGCCAGCACATGTATTGGGGCGTAAACGCCCGTATTACCAAATTGAACGTTTGGCAAATCTCCAGAGTTTTGAATCTGCCAAACTGGTTGATTTTATTGCTTTGCCTATCAAGCTGCACTGTGGAGCAGCCTGGGCCAGAGCCGTAGCAAGGATTATAGAATGAAACATTTGTATATCACTCACGCTGCTGCAATTAACCCTCTTGGTAGTTCATTGGAGGAAATTTGGCGAAATATCATAAAAGGAGCTGTGGTTTACAGAAAAGCAAATCTTCCCGGTAATAGAAGTTTTTTCGTCGCTGAAACCATTCCAGGTACGGGTTCTGATATTGCAGCCTACGGGCGACTCTTTTCGGGTACGATCCGCAGGTTAGTTAACCAACTGAATATTACTGACCCTGTAGATGCTATTTTTTTTGCCAGTGCCGTAGGCAATCTTGCTGAAGTAGAAAATGAGATTTACTCAGATCGGCCAATTGCACTGGAACAACTTGATTTTGCATCAGTTGAACGCATTTTTTCCGATACACCTGCTTACGGAAAAAACACGCAATTTGTTTGTGTTCCAACAGGCTGTTGTGCCGGGCTTCAGGCCATTGGTCTGGCTAAAAATATCATGTATCAATTGGGATTTAAGCGGGCCTTGATAATGTCTCTTGATTTTGGTTTGACCCCTTTGGCATTGGAGGCTTTCAACAAAATCAATGCAACTTGTTCTTTTGATCCCAATTTAACGATGAGTCCTTCACGCCCATTCTGCCTTGATAGAAATGGTTTTCTCTTTGCGGATGGTGGCGGTGCGATCTTGGTCAGTACTGAGGTTCCTGAACATTCCGTACCTCGCATTTCTGGTTATGGATGTGTTTCCAGTGCATACCATATGACTGATATTGCGACTGATGGAGTCTCAATACGCCAAAGTATTGAATTGGCCTTAAAAGATGCGGGAGTAAAGGGAGAAGAAATAGATCATGTCAATCTTCATGCTTCCGGCACTCAACAAAATGATCAGGCTGAATACCAAGCATTAAAAGATGTGATTGGTACAAAACTACCGACTGTCACAACGTTTAAGGGAAATCATGGCCATGCTCTGGGAGGCGCTAATATTATTGAAGTTGCTTTAGCATGGAAAATGATGATAACCGGTACGCTTCCTCCAACGGCGCAAGATTTACCTGTTGATGCTTATCAGGATATACCCCCGCGTTCTCAGGCTTCACCATTTCAGAGCAAAGTGATGTTAAAAACAGCCAGCGGGTTTTCAGGCATTCACACCTCAATGATTATGGAGAATGATTATGTCTGAAACCTTTACGTGCATACTCAAACGAGATGTTGTTGAACTCACTAATTTGACAACAGCAGTGACATCATTGGTTACATACCGTGAGTTTGATGCACAACTCCCGCGCCGACAGCGTCCCAAATTATCATCGGCTACTCGACTGGCTGGTGGGCTTTGGCAGTATTATGATCTTAATCAACGGCTGGAAAAACTAGATGCAAATCCCCAAAAAACACCATTGCTGATCCTAAACCGCTACGCTAACTGGGATTACGTAATGGAGGTCATGAGCAGTGATATTGCAGTTACGCTTGACGGTGTGAATAGTTATGTCGCGACAGCATGGTTTCCTGCGAGTCTTCAAGGTTACCTCACCATTGAACAGGGTAACAAAGCGGAAGCACTGACACTGGCAACCAGTAACATCTGTATTCAGGCCGCTGCAATCGATAGTTTATTCCAACAGAACTTGGAAGGGGAGCGAGTTGGGGCTGTCGTTGTAGGCACTTTCGAATGTATTCCCAAACGTATCGGCACACGTTCTATTACTGAGGGTAAATCTGCCGCCTTTGGCGCCTTCAGCCTGATCTCATCAGAAGATAATGAGGCCGACATATTTGCAACTTTATCCATTCATAAGGAACTTTACCACCATGTCAGCAATTAAAAACAATCCTTTTGTATTTTCTCATTCTGCCAATATCCCAGTAGCTGCTGCTGTAAGAGTTTGGAACGCATGGAATGATCTTGCTGGCTGGCAGCGTTGGGATGCTTCTTTGGCAGGAACTGAAGCAACAGAAAACGGACTGTCTCTTGGGAAATGTTTTATGATTATTCCCAAAGTTGGATCTGGAGCTATTGCAGTCAATGTGACTGCGCTGATTGAAGGTGTTCATTTTACGACAACGGCGAACACTCCTATGGGGCTGCTTTGTTTCGGCCATACACTGATGCAGAGTGATAATAGCCAAAACGTCATCCTACAGCATTCCATTTGCGCTCTGTCAGCGGCTGATGGTTCCGTATTTCCACCTCCCTTGTTGGAAAAACTGCGGGCTGATGTAGTTACCAGCGTTGATGAACTATCCCGGCAGGTTCTTCAGGGAGCACTCGCAATATGAAACATTGGATTGCAGTTATCTCGCGGGCTCATGCCCGCCTTGCAGCCGATTCCGGTTTCCTTCAGGTATGTCATGGAAAGGCGGGACCATTGCGGAAGACCCGGGCTGGAGATGAAGTGTTTATATACTGCCCTCGAAGCGAAATGAAGTCGGGAGAAATATTGAAAACCGTTGAATATCAATGTGTATTCACCCATGATGATATCTATCAGGTAGAACAGTTTCCCGGTTTTAAGCCATTCCGTAAAGACGTTATTTTTGACCCAAGCTTTCAGTCAGTTGTGCTCAAGGACATAGATGGATTGGAATTTACTGCTAACCCCCAATGGGGAATGCTGGCACGGAGAGGTTTTTTTGAGATCAGTACAAATGATGCCGCACGGATCAGAACAGCAATGAGGAGACTGACATGAAATCTTCAACAATTGTTGTCGTATTTGATCAGGTCTCACGAGCAGATTTTTTTAATCGTCTCGAATGGCCTTACCTCGTTAAATCTTGGTCAAAAACAATTTCATGGCATCAGCTGTCGGCTCACAAAGTTCAGCTTGAACTAGATGGATTGGATGAGATTGATAGCCTAACCATTACACGCAGGCGGCGTGGTGACTGCATTTTTATAGGTGCCCGCAACCGAGTTGGTGAGCTTATTCAGTCGGGTTTATGGGAATATGAACAGGAAAGTCAGCTATGTGTATGCTATCGGCGTGTTTATAAACCCGAGTTAGTCAACCTCCTTCGGGAAAGGTTGCCTGATTTTATCTGCTCAACATTTCTGAAATGAGATGGTCAATATGCCAAAATCATCCATGCCTATATTGATGATAATGGTATTGTCGCTTACCGCTTTTGCAGTCGGTTTATCCGAATTCATTGTTATTGGCCTGTTAGGTCAAATGGCTATCGAATTTGGTGTGACAATGCCACAGGTTGGTTTATTGGTGACCGTGTATGCTCTTGGGATAACTTTGGGGGCACCATTACTCACAATGCTAACCCTGTCTCACAGTGCCCGCTCTCTTGCAATAACCCTTATGCTGTCATTTGCGATTTTCAGTGCCGGTTCAGTCATCGCACCAAATTTTACTGTTCTGCTCATATTGCGTGCAGTTGCCGGAGTTGTACATGGTGCTTATTTCAGTATAACATCAGCCAGCCTTCCAACAGTTGTTACTGCCCGTCATACACCGCTTGCCATTGCTTTGATGTTTTCTGGACTCACACTCGCAATGGTTCTTGGGGTGCCCACCGGGATGCTGGCAGCTGCACACTACGGTTGGCAGTTCCCTTTTGTTACAATTTCCATTATTGCAGGAATGAGTGTTTTTCTGTTGTGGTTTTCATTACCTAAAGAATTTGGCCCATCGGTAAAAACACAAAATCGTAAACTTGCGTTACATGCCACTCTGAGCAATTCAGCATTAATCAGGCCTTATTGTTTTACCATACTTGCATTTGGTGGCGGCTTCGTCTTTTTTTCTTACGCTGAGCCATGGTTGACAGAAACTTCGCGGTTAGATGCCCAAGCAGTTGCGTTAATTATGGGCGCGGTCGGTATGGGATCTCTCGTAGGCAACATTTTGGGAGGGATTCTTCCCGGAAAAGCGGGTTTACCTTCAGCATTGACTTTCTCCGTTGTACTTCAAGCCACAGGACTAGTGGGATTATCTTATGTCGTCAATCCTATAAATCAGACAATCTGCCTGATGCTGTGGAGTATCGGTGCATTTGCCACCGCACCAATGGTTCAGAGCTGGGTGGTTTCTTATATAGAGACGTCTAATGCTCGTGTTTCTGCTAGCCTTAATGTATCCGCTTTTAATCTGGGGATGTCACTGAGTTCCTTTATTGCCACAAGACAAATTGCAGTAGATGGTATGACTCACTTACCCCTTACTGCAGCGGCCTTAGTTATTCTGGCTGTGCCTTTTTGTTTTGTTCGCCGACAAGCGTTATGAACCAAACTAATTTTTGTTTTGGAGAAGTGAAATGTTTACGTGGAATTATAGTGAAGAAATCGTTACTGAAGCGACACCTGAACAAATCTGGGCAATGTGGCAGGATGTTTCGTCATGGCCTGGTTGGGACAAAGAAATTAAGTGGGCAAGGTTAAATGGAAATTTTAAGAAGGGTTCTACCGGGCGAATGAAACCCATTAGTGGGCCTGAAGTTAATTTTACACTGAACCATGTTGAACCTCTACATTCATTTTCTGACGTTGCAAAATTACCTTTAACAACCCTTGTTTTTGATCACGAGTATATTAATTCAACAGATACTTTGCCAGCACGTATCCGCCATTCTGTTACGATGAAAGGATGGCTCGCTCCAATGTTCGGTCATCTGATTGGAAGTAAGATTAAAAATCATTTGCGGGATGCGATGACAGAATTAAGCCGGCATGCACTGATTGGTGACAAAATTCAGTATTAGATGTCCACAAATTTATATACAACACTCTGTTGGTTTCCATATCTTAAGTAAGAATAGTGAACTGGGCGAGGCGGTAACGTCTCACCCAATTTGATATTCTTTTACTGGCGGATAAGCCGTCCCGTCAGAGGGACATTTTCGTAATTGCTTCTGAAAGGGTTAATATCCAGCCCGCCCCGCCTTGTATAACGGGCGAATACGGTTAATTTTTCAGGCCGGCAATAATGCATGATATCGTTATAAATTCGTTCTACGCATTGCTCGTGAAACTCGTTATGTGTTCTGAATGAGATAAGATAGCGCAGCAGTTTTTCATGATTAATTTTTGCGCCCTCATACCGAATAACAACACTTCCCCAGTCAGGTTGGTTAGTGACCAGACAGTTTGATTTTAAGAGATTTGAATGCAATGTTTCAGCGACAATATCCGTTTCCACAGAAACGGCATTTGTCAGTATCGTAGCATCAAAGTCATACCCGTTTATTTCGATATCCAGATCATCCAGTGACTGGCCTGAGAATTGATTGATTTCATGACCGTATCCTTCAAGATGAGGATAAAGTTTTACTTCCACGGGTTGGCCAGCTGTCTGGGACAGATCTTTTTTCATTGCCCGGATCACATCATCAATTGTTTCAAACTTAGTTTGGTTGAAACTGTTGAGATAAAGCTTGAATGATTTAGATTCAATCAATCCTGGGCTGGTTGCAGGAATGGTGAATTCGCCGATTGCTACTATCGGTTTACCTTTACTGTTCAGCCAGGAAAGTTCCCAGGCAGTCCAAAGATCAAAACCCTGAAATGGCAATGCATCAGAACTGATATTGATAACTTCGCGTGCGAGTGATCGCGGAAGGGTTTCAAGTAATTCTGGAGAATAACTTTGTACGTAATCGGTTTTGGTTCCAAGATGGGTCAGTGACTTTTTAATATCCATGATTGTTTCTCTCCTATGAGTTTATATATTTTCTGAATAAAGCTCGGGCAGCATAGATAGGCCCAACACCGACAATGGCGTAGGTTATTTTGATAATAAACTGGGAAAAAATAATGGTTTTAATCGTGTTGGCGTCAAGCGTGTTATAAAATGCCAGTGTACAAAAAATAACACTATCCAGTGCGGCAGCTATTGTTGTACTGGTTATGATACGAATAAAAAGATAACGGGAGTTGGTCAGTTCTTTGATTTTACATAACAGCCATGAATTGACATTCTCAGAGACGATATAAGCCACTGAAGACGCAACAAGAACAGCAGTAATACTCTGGACAATTCCAGCATAAGCTTCTGCTAACCCCCATTCTTTAAGACCTGGCAGTATTGCCGTGAACATCAAGCCGAGAACAAACAGGATATTGGTAATAAACGAAAAAAGAATTGCCTTTCTGGCCAGACGGAGACCGTAAAACTCATTGAGTATGTCAACGAGAATGAATGTGAAGGGGTAAAAAAAGACTGCTACGGGTATCACCATATTAATATAGGGAATGCTTATTGGTTTTATCCCTGTAATGGTGCAAAAAATATAGATAACGGCCAGAGACAGCGCAATCACCAGATAGGCGAACCAGGAACGTTCGTGCCGATCAGTGAGGTCATAGGCGGTTACCGTATCCTCACCGCCATACATCCGGCGATAGATCTCCCTGAGTTCATTTCGGTTGAGATCCTCTGAGACCTGGCTACTTTCCAATTCCTTTAACGGTATGCCAATGCTCTTCCCTGTAGATAGTACCATGATATTCGCTCTTATTACGTTGTAAGAGCGACTAAAACCCAACAGTTTATATTTTTGATTATCTGACACAGCCGAATGCTCCTTTGCTTACGAGATGCGTTCTTCAATAATGATGCCAATTAATTGCTCGTTGATGGTTGGCGTTTTTTTTGTGTAATCCGACACATCGTGGAGATAAAATCCTTTTTCGGGTGCATATATTAGCGATGGCTGATTTTTTACAGGAGCGGCATAGCGCTTAATGATTAATGTATCACCGGGGAAAAAAATTTTATCAATTTCAGTTTCTACTGTCAGTCCAATCAGGTTTGCCCCTTCTTCGAAGGCCCAGATTACCGGATATCTCATAATAAGCTGGCCAATACGATCTTCCATACTGGCTAACACGTCTGACTGGGGAATAAGCGGAATAGCAGAGGGATTTTTGTTACCTTCAGCAGAGAGAGTATTGTCTATGCGATCAAGTTCTTCGATGTCGAAATGCTCTATAACATCGCACCTGACACCGAAAAAATCGGCAATTCTTGTGATAGTTGATTGTTGAACTTTGTTGATTTGGCCATCAAGAATTTTATAGAGCGTTGTTCTTGTAACACCTGAGCGCATAGCCAGTGAGGACTTATTCTCACCATTTTTTCGCATCATATACTCAATGTTACTAATAATATTAGATTTTCTTTTTATCCCTGATGTTTTCATTTCGGAAAATAATAATGTTGTTAGATTTTCCCTTCAGACATTACATGATTAACTTATTACTTTCCATAATATTTTTCGATACGTAGATTTATAAGAATAGTAAGGGAGAAATTTTTTTAATTTAAAAAACATGATGATATACACAAAGTGTACAATTTAATGCTCTTTTTGTTTATTTTTATGTTGACCTTATTGCGTGATGTGTGATTAATTACTCGCAGTAGTTTACAACTGACTGAATATATTAATTATTATATGAATAAAAATAATTTCAATGCAAAATAATTAGCTGAGCCACACCAGGTTCTTCTTTTAAGAAAGGCATTTGTGTATAGTTGCCATTTCTATAAGTTTTATATTTTATCGCATTAATTTTTAGTTATATTGAGGCGTTGAAGATATGAGAGAAGTGGTTCGTAACTATGCTTTACCTTTAGAATAATCTACTTTTTTATTTTTCAACGATGAAGTCAATGAATTACCTTTATGTACACTAGGGAAGCTCTATTTTTGGTAAGACAGTTTTCTCAGGAAAGTAATAGAAGTGAAATGAGCACTTATACAGTGGAAGAAAGTGGCTTTTTAGTATCAGATGTTGGGAAATACCAACTTAACAGATGTTAAGTTGGTATCTGTGGTGATTTGAATATCTAAATGTGGATTTAGATAAATATGTGGTATGGAGCGGTTACCTTTTTGAGTGTCTAATTTCAAGTGTTAGTAACACCCATAAAGACAATCTATTAATAATTTAAAGAACTCAATATGACTATCACAACAGTTTAATTTTGAGATTATTGTCACGATTATTGTGATTATTTGTCTTGTGATTGAGTAAAATTTTACTTTAAGTCAGTCGCTAATTATCCATCAGAGTTGCAGTAGGGCAATGGTTCTGGACATATCACAAGCCTATTAAGAGTATGAACGGAAGAAAAATCATTTTTATCAAGAAAATAATGATATTCTCCCCACACCTCATCATCAAACAAAAATTTGACCTCACCCGACCCAATCGATAAAGTATTTAACTGTTACCAATGATCCATTGCCTGTAAGGATCAGCGTTGAGCGGCGAACAAAATCTATGGTCTTCCCCGTT
>NZ_JBEBMB010000132.1:0-4270 GCF_040081915.1 Xenorhabdus sp. SGI240 | reverse complement strand
GTATGATTTTGCTATATCATTCAGATCGCACAGGGATGGCAGGATGATCACCTACATCAATTCCGTATTTATGGCAAAAATTACGGCATTTCCTACTCCGGTGGAATTGGGTTTCCTGATAACCCTTACAAAATCATGCTGGATGACTTTGAATTTGATGCCGGTGACCGCTTTACCTACGAATACAACTTTTTCGAGCACTGGCTGCATGATATCCGTATTGAAAAAATTCTCGAAAATTCTAATTTAACGTCCCCTTTTTGTCTGGCCGGAAATAGAATGCCCGGTGCCACGCCAGAGGATGAAACGACGAAAATACTGGCATTGCTCAATGCGATTATTCATGCTGATGACACAACACCCGTCAGAAAAATCCGCCCATTGATAGATGATCTGGATACTGTCCGATTCAACCGCCGAAAGGTTAATCGTCAATTAAGTCAGCTCAACCTTAATGCCCCGGAACTGGAGCCGATGGTGATATGGTTGTAGCGGAAAGCGATGATCGGTATCCATAAAGGTATACCTTTTCATCTGCGCTAAAAACAAGGTTATAACTCTCTATAAACCTCGAAAAAGTCAATTTTATAGAGTATTCTACAAATCTTTATCAGGTTTAAAGACTTTTGAGAGTTGTATGCACTATGCCTATATCCGGGTGAGTTCGGTTGACCAGCACGTTGATCGCCAGAAAGAGGCACTGTCTGCATCCGGTATTAAAATTGACAAAATCTATATCGAACAGGCCAGTGCGAAAAACATCAACCGGCCACAGCTTAAGGATATGCTTCAACAGGTCAGAACCGGTGACACGATAGTTGTTCACTCCATCGATCGGTTATGCCGCAATATGATGGATATGTGTATCCTGACCCTGCGTTTACGCGAACAAGGCATTACACTGATCTTTCTGAAAGAGCAGCTCACGTTTAGTGCCAACGAGAGCACGCCTATGCAAGAGCTGCAACTGCATATGATGTCAGCCTTCAGTCAGTTTGAACGGGCGCTCATTCAGGAGAGACAAACCGAAGGGATCGCTGCGAAAAAACAGCGTGGAGAACGAACGGGCAGGCCACCTGCGGAGATCAGTAAATTGCCTCAAATAGACGAGTTACGAGCGAAAGGTATCAAGTTAAAGCTGGCCTGCGATAACGTGGGGTTAGGTGTTTCTACGTATTATAAATTGCGTCACCAGCTAAAAAACGGGGGAATACGGTAGCCACAACCCCAGGAGAGCCGCACCATGCAATTCACAATCCAAATCGTGATGGTCGATAAATCAGGTCATCGCCATACTGAGAAGTTATTCACGATAGAAAAACAGTCCGATGCCCCCAATGACATAGGACTTTCCCTGTCTGAATCGAAAGTACTTTTGCACGCTATCCAGCAATCCGTGATCCAGAAACAGGCGGCGGAATATTTGGATGAACATCGTGCTTGTCCTTGCTGTCAACGAAATCGCCGGATAAAAGGCAAACAACCCCTCCAGTACCGGACCTTATTTGGCATTATCCCGGTAGAGGGATTTCGGGTTTACCGGTGTACGTGTGAGAAACATTCAACCCAGACCGTTAGCCTGCTTAATAATTGGTGTAATTCGCATACTCACCCGGAACTCAGATATATAGAAACCCGGTGGGCTTCACTGATGTCTTATGGATTGACCGCCAGTCTGCTCAAAGATATTCTGCCGATGGGGGAACATTGTAATGCCGCTACAATCCGAAATCACCTCTGCCAGACGGCCAAAAGACAGGAGGCCGAATTAGACGGTGTGCCGGATTTTCTCCCCGGCGTTCCCAGAGAATGGGAAAAATTACCCAAACCGGGAAAACCGATGACAGTGGGTATTGATGGAGGCTACGTCAGAAACCGGGACGACAGAAAACACCATTTTGAAATCATCGCCGGAAAATCATTCGCGGCGAATGTCCCGACTAAACGCTTTGGTTTTGTGCAATGTCTGGAAAATCACCCCAGAAGAAAACTCATCGCCCAGCTATCTTCGCAGGGAATGCAGGCGAACCAACAAATTACTTTCTTATCGGATGGTGCCGATAATCTCAGGTATCTGCAATTTAACCTGTACCCCGAATCGCAGCACGTACTGGATTGGTTTCATATCACGATGCGTCTGACCGTACTCAAACAATATGCGAAAGGGGTATCGAAAAACGCCCCGGAATTCGGTGCAGAATTATTGGACTCTTTAACCAGTACAAAATGGTATCTCTGGCATGGCAATGTGATGAAGGCATTAGAACACCTGGATGATTGTGCCGCAATGTGTGATGAGGACATATTGCATTATGAAAATAAGACACCCTTGTCAAAACATATCGATGAAATGTACACCTATATTGAAAATAACAGCATGATGATCCCGAATTACGGTGAAATGTACCGCTATGGTGAACCCATTTCCTCTTCATTTGTTGAATCGACGATCAATGAAGTGATTGCCAAACGGATGGTGAAAAAGCAGCAGATGCAATGGAGCCAGCAAGGTGCGCATTATTTAATCCAGACCCGCACAGCGGTGCTGAATGATGATTTGAAAACCCAATTTGAGCATTGATATCCGGGCATAAAATTAGGTGACGAAGCGGAGCATTCTTGGGCAGAAGCAGTTGCTGCGTGAGTGCCCCACAGATTTTTATGGTCTCCAACGACAATCGTGTCGCCGGTTCTGACCTGTTGAAGCATATCCTGAAGTTGTGGCCGGTTGATGTCTTTCGCACTGGCCTGTTCGACATAGATTTTGTCAACTTTAATCCCGGATGAAGACCTGTCTCTTGCTCATATTTCATAGTTCAAGAGACAGCTCTATTTGGGGCTTTTTCTATTGTGCTTTATTTTCCGTTTTCTGAGACGATCCCAATGAATGTGTTTTCCCTGGTGTAAGCAAAAAGAGTAATGTTATTTAAAATAAATGAGACAAGATTATGATAATTGTAAAAATTTATTTTTTTGCAGATGTATTAATGTTAAATTTAAATACCTAGCCTAACAAAGAGTAAAAAGTACTCATATTAAAATATAAGGATGTAATTGTGATAGAGTTCGCTAGTTTTTCTACAGAAGATGCGATCAAAGATGATGCTGTTGGTATTTCAGTCAGACAGATGATAAAAAAAGAAGGACTAAACGCTTATGCGACAGTTATTAATGCAGGAAAGAGAGTAGGGTGTCATAACCACAGTATCGGAGATGAATGGTATATAATACTTTCTGGTGATGGAGAAATCTGGACAGGTGAAGTATTAGATAATGAAGTTAATAATATCCAAAAAAGGCAATTTTCTCAGGGGGATATTTTTTGTATTTATCCAAATACCGCACATCAACTTGTCGCTTATGAAAATGTAAAATTAATATTTTTATGCCCAGAGTCCCATCTATCCCATGATAGGACTCGTTTTTCAGATATATATGAATAATTACTATGCAAAAGTGATAGACTGTGATTCCCTGAAAAAATTTTCAGGGATATAGTTAGCTATGTTATTTTCATAACAATATCCAACCAAATCTTTCTTACATTTCACCCCTGTTTTTTGATACAATTTTTGGATGTAATTGGCGATTGTTCTGTTGGACAGAAATAACCTTTCAGCGATATCTTTAGTAGAAAATCCTTGCAGAATATAAAACACTATTTCCCATTCTCTTTTACTAAAAAACTCTGATGGAGGTGTAAAAACTAATGATGTTTGTATATTTATTTTGTTTAGCTTTTCTAGTGTTATAGTATCTACTGGTCTTCCATGGAAAATGGTGCCTCTGCATGTCCCATTTTCATCAATTAATGGAAATTTATCGAAATACCAGGGTTGAAGGTAGGTTAGATTTTGAAAAGGATGAATTTCAATAGAGGTAACCCGATCTAATAATGTTTCAACTTTCCTGTCGTGTTTTTGAAATTCATCCTGAAATTTTGCCGTTGATGCTGGAAGTTCACCATCAAAATGGCCTTCTACATCATATCCTTTAGGAAGGGAGAGTAATTTATGATATTTTTTATTAGCATATATAAATTTTGAAGTATGATCTTTCGCACCCCACGGATCACTACTAATTTCCCAAAATTTTATTAGCGGCCTAATCAAATTCTCTACTGAACAATTCATACGCTACCTTCTGAAAATCATCCTGATTAATTATTCTTTCTCATATTTATAATTTTAAATATGAAATAATATTACTCTAGTTTCATGGTTTAGCGTTTTCAGATTAACGGCTTAAGTAAAAATATTCAATAATAAAA
>NZ_JBEBMB010000131.1:0-5239 GCF_040081915.1 Xenorhabdus sp. SGI240 | reverse complement strand
ATGAAGGTGGATTTTTACTACATTAATTTCGCATGATAACGTAGACACTTTGGACTTACACCATGTCCGCTTTACGCGCATACCAGCCCCAAGATCTTGCAAGGCGGCACCGTGCCAATAGCAGATGCCCATAGAGCTGGAGCTTCAACCGTGGCAAAGTCAGCCTATAATAACTTTGAGTTATCAATTAAACCTGTGGCAATTCAATTTTCAAGCTCAGTAATAGAAGCCAACATACCTAAACATAAAACACCCTGTTTATGTTGGCGCTGTTGCAAATTTTTGCTGGGGATGGTTTCCCTACCACATTTTGTTATTTCTATGACTACAAACGCAATATGTTGTGGCAATAGAATTCCATTTTTTATAGAAATCAAATTCTGTAACAGTGCCCATTTAATTGGGTTTTAAGCTTCTTGCTTAGTGGACGCAAGAACAATTTCTCTGATACAGATATTTTGAGGTTGGCTGTAAGCATAATTTATAGCCTTAGCGACATCTTCTGGGGTTAGAATCTCAGCCCCCATATTTTTTTCCAGTCTTGGTATTCTTCTTTTATTTTTTTATCGGATGTGTGGCTTAATAGCTCAGTTTCGACTGCACTAGGCGCAATTATTGTGACTCTTATATTGTGCTTTGAAAGTTCTTCTCTTAAATTCTCGCTCATTCCATGTACAGCAAATTTTGTACCAATATAAACGGTATGATTAGGAAAAGTTTTGCGTCCGGCTACTGAGCTGATATTTATCATAGTTCCGTTTTTTCTATTTATCATTCCTTTCGTTACAGCGCTAATACCATTCATCATTCCTTTCACATTAACATTTGTTCCCATTCGTTAGGATCTTGTAATTCCATGCTTCCTAACAGCATGACTCCTGCATTGTTAATTAGAGCATCAACAGGCCCAACCTTTTGTTCTGCTTGTTCTATTGCTTTGGAAAATGATTTTTTATCGGTCACGTCAACTGCCAGACATAATGTACTTGGCAAATTTAGGCTTTCCATTCGTTCTATTCGTCGAGCGATTAAAAGTAGTGGATAGACATATGAAGAAAGTAATTTTGCGGTTGCTTGACCGATTCCTGAACTCGCTCCAGTTATTACAACTATACCAATCCAACTTCAAGATGCATGTTATATTTCCCCGCGAAGCGGGGAGTCATGCTCTCCGCGAGTCTTAGTCTCTCACTATTATGAAAAGTCATATAGCCCTGCCAGAATTACGTAGAACACTGTGTTGCAGATGAGTATTCCTGCATACGACGGTATCCCCATAATGCCACAAACACTACTATCCCTCCCGCGATCAAAGAAACGATAAAGCCACCACGAGCACCTTCCATATCCACTACTTGACCGGATGCTGCTGCCCCAAGCGCTACTCCGACATTCAACCCCGCTAACACCCAAGTCATACCTTCAGTTAGTTGATTTTCTGGCACTATACGTTCAACCAAGGACATTACTACAATCATAGTAGGGGCAAAGAACAATCCAGCAATAAACACTGTGCAAGCCAAACTAGCAATATTGCTAACAAGCAAAAATGGCAATGTCGTTGCTGCAGTTGCTAATCCTCCTAACAATAGTAGTTGATGCAACGGAGTTTTTAACTTGAGTGCCCCAAATAGTAAACCGGCTAAACAGGATCCAATAGCATACGCAGACAAAACGAAACTAGCACCAGTCGGCTGTCCCATCTGCTTAGCAAATGCCACACTTACAATATCTACTGTCCCGACAATGATACCCATTGCGATCATCAACAAGGTTAGCAACCGAACATCCGATAATCAAATAACTGAGCTGGTATTGCCTATCACTACGTTATGTTGCTCTACTGGAGGTTCAGTACCACGTAGTGCAACAAATATCATTACACCAATAGCAAGTAATACTGCTGCCACCAACACACCGGCTTGAGGAAATACGGCCACACTGAGCCCTACAGATAGAGGAGGTCCTGCGATGAAAGTAATTTCATCAAATACCGTTTCTAGTGAGTACGCAGTTTGTAGATGAGATTTACCTCGGTAGATAGCAGTCCAGCGGGCACGTACCATTGCCGACATACTCGGCATGAAACCAGCTAACACAGCACCTATGAACAGAGTCCAATCAGGCATCTGCCAATATGAAAAAGCGAGTAACAATAAGATACCTAGTACACTAATACCGGCAGCAATTGGCAATATCCTATTTTGACCATGACGATCTACCAGACGTGAAATTTGCGGCGACATTAGCGCAAAGGTCAGTACAAAAGTGGCTGCAACGGCACCAGCCAAACCATAGCTATTGCGTAACTGAGACAACATAGTAATGATGCCGATACCAGTCATTGGTAGCGGTATACGAGCTAATAGACCGGCCAGAGAAAAACTTTTTGTGCCATTAGCATTAAATAGTTCACGATATGAATTAGTCACACCATTTCTCCTTGTTTCTTTTTTATACCCAACTTGCCAAAACACCGTTGGATAGGGATAATACATACGCAGCGTATGTAAATGGCTTAACAATATTTTTACCAAAAGGAGAATATTATGGTTCGTCGTACTCGAACTGAGATGGAGAAGACTCGCATTACGTTGCTAGCAACTGCCCGCAAGATTTTCGGTGAACTAGGCTATGCCAACACTTCAATGGACGATCTTACAGCACAGGCCAACCTGACACGTGGTGCACTCTATCACCACTTTGGTGACAAAAAAGGCCTTCTGGTGGCGGTGGTAGCTCAGATTGATACTGAAATGGATGCACGATTGCGGGATATTTCAGATAGTACTACTGATGCTTGGACTGGCTTCAGGAATCGCTGTCGAGCATACTTAGAAATGGCGCAAGAACCAGAGATCCAGCGCATAGTATTACGTGATGCCAAATCGGTCTTAGGCCATCCTTCCCCAGGGGAACAGCAACATTGCATCGAGTCCATGCAAAAACTGCTAGCACAACTTATGCAGCAAGGAATTGTGGTACCGTCCAATCCTGAAGCTTTGACTTTGTTAATCTATGGTAGCTTAACCGAAGCTGCGTTCTGGATCGCTGAATCTGGAAACAGTAAAGAAAGGCTAACACAAGCATTAGCTGCCATGGAGCAATTGTTAAGAGGAATACGCTCCTAACAGTGCAAGTATATCCAGTAATCGCGTTAGGAATAGCTACTAAGTGCTATTCCCCATACAGTTGCTTTTATTAAACTTCTATCTTAAGTGTTTTTAGCGTTAAAGCGCTACAAAGAAGAATAAGGATGAGTAACTCGACGAAAAGTGCTCAGTCTTCTCATTAGTAATCTGTACCTGTGTTCAGTTCATTCTTTGTTGCTGACTTTTCCTCTGATCATTTTTAGTTTATAGTTGCATGATAATTTGGAATATCTCATAACTTATTCATTGTTCGGATAAATATTAATCTATTTTCACTATTGTATAATAAAGTTGACCCCGTTTAATACAATCGATAATGTATTTAACTGTTACTAACGATCCTATCGCCTGCAAGGGAGAGCAAGATTGTGGTACATCTGCGCACTTTTGGAAGCAGATATCGTCAGACACATAACCCGCCGTTGACGATGAAAGTTACTCGGTGAAGTTTTGAACCGGTTTATCACACACATTAGGCAGTTCCCTGCCACGTTCGCTGTAATCATTTTACCTTGCACTATTTTTACCCATGCTTTGATTTATGCACGATAAACGTCCCGAAAACTTTGCAGCGTCACTTACGTTAAAGCGTAGCGATGACCAAGTGACGTCGCCGGGCGTCAGCGTCCAGAGCGCATTCGGTCTGCCTTTACGACCGATTTGAACCCTGAATTACTCAGTGAAACCATTCAAAACAGACCATTAACAGACATTTCGTTTGATTGACGAACGAATTCCAGATCTGGTTTTCAACCCACCGCCTTAAAACAGGCTGATGCAGTAAAAAAAGGAGATATGACATACGTCAAGATAATGAGGCGTTCATCCTGAGCTGATCAGGCAATGAACGGGGAGCCTTCCATCGCTGTGCTCAGCACGTCGCGAGCTCCTGCAATAACTCAACACAACCTCACTCTGCTACACATTATCTGACGCATCACGGAACGGTGAACCTGAACCGACACGCAGAGACTTGTTTAAAAAATGAATAAAAATAGAGAAAAAGTGACAGGAGAGGCGTGAATGGCGCAGAAATCGGCACGTTCAAAAATTGAGTTGTTCAGGAAAGAATTTATGACCCACGCCCGACAAGCGGGTGGGAGCTTTGCCACGGTTGCCGATCGTGAACGGATTGCCCGGCAGTTTCTTCACTTTCTCAAGGATAAAGGCATTAAGCTCCGGCAGATGGACAGCCTTAAAGTCAAATATATTGAACGCTATATTGCAGAGCGAAAGGCCAGCCATATCAGCCACCGGACTCTGCAAAATGAAATGTCCGTGCTGAGAAGCGTTTTAGCGCAGGCCGGAAAGCATAAGCTGGCTGATCCCGGTAATGCCCGTTTGAGCAACCGGGCACTCGGTATTGTTGCAATAAACCGAAAAGGAACTAAAACGGCGTTGGCACCGGCTGCGTTCCGTGAAATCTTTCAGCAGGTCGAACAAAAAGACCGGCGCGTGGCGGCGGTGATGCAATTGGCCTATGTGTTGGGCTTACGCACCAAAGAAGCGGTGGAAGCCTATAAATCGTTAGCCACCTGGAAAAAAGCCCTGGAAAATGGGCAGACCTCTGTGCGGGTGATATTTGGCACCAAAGGCGGACGGCCGAGGCAGACGACCATATTGGATCGGGCAGCGCTGCAACATGCCATTGCTTATGCGGTGCGAGAGCAGGCAGAGCGGGGTGGAAAACTGATTGATAAACCGACGATCACGCAGGCCATAGACCGTTACCGATATATTGTCAGAAGCTCAGGATTGGTGGGTAAGAATGCCCCGCACAGTATGCGCTACCATTTTGCCCAGCAATCCGGTGAATATTACACCGCGCAGGGATTCAGTGAGCGGGAAGCGCTGGCATTGGCATCAATGGATTTGGGGCACGGTGATGGACGTGGGCGCTATATCCGGCAGGTGTATTACCAGAAAGGTGAGGCGGAATAACACTATTTTCCCTGATAAAAGATAATTATCTAGATTAATCGCTACCCTACCTGACCGTCAGCTATGCGCGTAAAGCGGACATGGTGTAAGTCCAAAGTGTCTACGTTATCATGCGAAATTAATGTAATAAAAAACCCGCACAAGGC
>NZ_JBEBMB010000130.1:0-4459 GCF_040081915.1 Xenorhabdus sp. SGI240 | reverse complement strand
ACGCCGTAGCGCCGATGGTAGTGTGGGGTCTCCCCATGTGAGAGTAGGACACTGCCAGACATTGATTTATAAGTGTTGCCCATTTGGCAACACTTTTTATTTATTTAGTATTTGCTGATATGGCTCAGTTGGTAGAGCACACCCTTGGTAAGGGTGAGGTCCCCAGTTCGAATCTGGGTATCAGCACCATGAATAATATGTTCGGCAAATACAACAGAATTTGCTTGGCGGCGATAGCGCGGCGGTCCCACCTGACCCCATGCCGAACTCAGCAGTGAAACGCCGTAGCGCCGATGGTAGTGTGGGGTCTCCCCATGCGAGAGTAGGGAACTGCCAAGCTTTAATATCCAGTCAAAAGGCCACTCATATTGGGTGGCCTTTTGCATTTCTAGTTCTTTTTTATTTCCATCAACAGATAGGTGTCAGGTAACTACTACTTATCTTTCAAATATAGAGTCTGGTAGACTACGACTAAAATTACCCTATTGAGTTTGAAATGAATGTCTGTCTGTCAATCTACTCAACTAAAAGCGTTTAACACGTTTGGCCTTTTAGCCAGTGCTGATCATATTGGTATAGCCACTTCTATTGAATCGCTTTTGGCTTTATGGCAAGAAGCAATGGAAAAGGATCATCCTATTTTATTATTGGGAGGAGGAAGTAACATCCTTTTCACCGAAAATTTTAAAGGTACTGTGATCTTAAATCGTATTCTTGGTATCAATATACAAGAGTCAGATACTGCATGGCACATTCATGTTGGTGCAGGTGAAAATTGGCATGAACTGATTACTTACTTATTTAAACAACGGATCTATGGTTTGGAAAATTTAGCCTTGATCCCTGGAAATGTTGGCTCTGCTCCAATCCAGAACATTGGAGCATATGGTGTTGAATTTAAAAATGTCTGTGAGTATGTGGATTTTGTTGAGCTGAAAACAGGTAATTCAATCCGTCTAATGGCGAATGAGTGTCAGTTTGCGTATAGAGACAGCATCTTTAAGCATCAATACAAAGATGGTTATGCTATCACAGCAGTCGGTTTACGTTTGAATAAGAAATGGGAACCTATTTTAACTTACGGTGCCTTAGCGCAGTTTTTACGAGAAAAAGTCACACCAGAACAAATATTCGATGCTGTGTGTGAAATGCGCCAGAGTAAGTTACCAGATCCTGCGTTGATGGGTAATGCAGGCAGTTTCTTTAAAAACCCTATTGTATCTATTGAGTTAGCATATAGGATTAAGTCTGAATATCCCAACTGCCCTCAATACCCTCATGATGAGCATAGCGTAAAGATTGCAGCGGGTTGGCTTATCGAACAATGTCAATTGAAGGGTTATGCTATTGGTGGCGCTGCCGTACACCTGAAACAGTCATTAGTATTAATTAATAAAGGTAATGCAACGGGACAAGATGTCATTACCTTGGCTGCTTATGTACGTAGTAAGGTTGCAGAAAAATTTAATATCTTCTTAGAGCCTGAGGTACGCTTCATTGGCAGTATAGGTGAAATAGACGCAGTGGAATGTATTTCATGAAAGATCTTAGTATCCCATTAAAATTAATTAAAGTGTTATCTGATGGTGAAATTCATTCAGGCCAACAACTTGGTCAGGAATTGGGAATGAGCCGAGCAGGAATCAATAAACATATTCAAACTATTCGTGAATGGGGAGTAGAGGTTCTTACTCTTCCTGGCAAAGGTTACCGCTTTCCTGCCCCAATGAATCTTCTGGATAAAGAAGTTATTGAAAACTATCTTCCTAATGATCACATTGAAGTAATACCTGTCATTGATTCCACTAATCAATATATTCTGGAAAATTTAGCTGAACTCGATTCAGGAGATACTTGTGTTGCAGAATATCAATATGCCGGTAGAGGGCGTCGTGGTAGAAAGTGGGTTTCTGCTTTTGGTCGCAACTTATATCTATCTATGTATTGGCGTTTAGAACAAGGGCCAGCAGCAGCGATAGGTTTAAGTTTAGTCGTTGGTATTATTCTTGCAGAAGTTCTTAATCGCCAGGGAGCAGAAAGAATAAAAGTAAAATGGCCAAATGACTTATACTTAGATGATAAAAAACTTGCTGGAATATTGGTTGAGCTGACGGGAAAAACAGGAGATGCAGCCCATGTTGTTATCGGAATAGGCATGAATATTTCGATGAGTAGCGATCAACAAAGATCAATTAATCAAAATTGGACTAATTTACAGCAATCAGGAACGATTATTGAACGGAATAAGTTGGTCTCTGAAATCATAATAGAACTTAAAAAATCGTTAATGCAATTTGAAAATGAAGGGCTAACTTCTTTCATTTCCCGGTGGTTTGAATTAGATAATTTTATTAATCGTTCAGTGAAATTAATTATTGGTGATCGGGAAGTTCATGGGATAGCTCGTGGAATAGATCAACAAGGGGCTTTGTTACTTGATATTAATGGCGTTGTTACGCCTTATATCGGCGGCGAAATTTCCTTGCGAGGTTGTTGAATGTAAAGCCGGAAATATTTCCGGCTTTTTGCTTTATTTTCTTAATCTGACGCTTTCGATCGTGTGATTGATGCCTTTCGTCATAATCAAACTAGCTCGTTCTCTCGTTGGTAAGATGTTTTGCTGCAGGTTTAATCCATTAATTTCCCGCCAAATACTCGATGCTACTTTTATCGCTTCTTCTGTCGTTAGTTTAGAATAATTGTGGAAATAAGAATCAGGATCAGAAAAAGCGCCTTGCCGAAACTTAAGAAAACGATTGACGTACCATTGTTTGAGTAATTCTTCCTGTGCATCTACATAAATAGAAAAATCAACAAAATCAGAGACAAATACATGATGTGGCTCATGTGGATAATCCATGCCACTTTGTAATACGTTTAAACCTTCGAGAATAAGAATATCTGGCTTTTCGATAATAAGTTGTTCATGAGGAACGATGTCATAGCTCAGGTGAGAATATACCGGCGCGATGACTTTTTCTGCACCTGATTTTATATCGGCGACAAATTTGACCAAGCTACGCATATCATAGGATTCAGGGAATCCCTTTTTTTTCATTAATCCACGTTCATTTAATATATTGTTGGAGTGTAAAAAACCGTCTGTTGTCACTAATTTGACACGACGATGTTCTGGCCAACGGCTGAGTAGTGCCTGTAATAAGCGTGCGGTTGTACTTTTTCCAACAGCAACGCTGCCTGCTATCCCAATAACATAAGGTATTTTTTGTTCATCTGTCCCTAAGAATTGCTCAAGAACAGCTTGCCGCCGCAAATTGGAGCTAATGTAAAAATTGAGTAGGCGTGACAATGGAAGATAGATTTCAATCACTTCATCTATTGAGATTTCTTCATTGATCCCTTTTAAAGCAGCGACTTCTTCTTCTGTTAATGTTAAAGGCACCGAGTCACGCAATGTGGCCCAATGTTTACGATCAAATTGTAAATATGGAGTTGTCAAAAAAGATTCTTTCTTATTCATAAGCCAACATCTGCCTGTTTATGCAGGTTGGACAGGTTGTTGAGAACACCCGTATCCGACAAAAAAATAAATCTCATCATATCGGTTGCGCCATCGTAGGCGTAGAATTTTTTATAATTTTAGTCATTTTTTTGATGGTAAATGCAAAAATGTATTATTTCTGAGTCTATTGTGACCGTCAGTTTCTTTTTTTTTATCAAGATAAAGACAAGTGTGATACAAATAATTTAAAAAAATAATTGGCAGATGCATTTATTGGTTCTTCCTGTACAAGAGTTGTTTGTTGGATATTTAATCTGAAACTATTGAAAAAAACACCAGAAGCATTAAAAACGATTGTTTTATGAGCGAAAGAACAAAAAAAACAATTTTTTTGTTGCATCGTGGGCCAACTCTTCCTAGAATGCGCAGCACTTGATGCCGGCATAGCTCAGTTGGTAGAGCAACTGACTTGTAATCAGTAGGTCCCGAGTTCGACTCTTGGTGCCGGCACCATTAAAAATTTGGAAAGGTGGGGTTCCCGAGCGGCCAAAGGGAGCAGACTGTAAATCTGCCGTCACAGACTTCGAAGGTTCGAATCCTTCCCCCACCACCATTAACCAGTTTAGATCTTGGGTGTTCTGCTCGAGTTATACTCTAGAAATACACTTAAGATATAGTATACAGCTGATTAAAGTCAGGTCGCCGAGTTCACGCGGGCATCGTATAATGGCTATTACCTCAGCCTTCCAAGCTGATGATGCGGGTTCGATTCCCGCTGCCCGCTCCAAGATGTGCTGATATAGCTCAGTTGGTAGAGCACACCCTTGGTAAGGGTGAGGTCGGCAGTTCGAATCTGCCTATCAGCACCACTTCTCCTGTTGTTACTTCCTGATTTTCTTCCTGTAAATATCTCGCAAGCAATTGCTTGGTTGATGTGGTGAAACCACCGATTCCGTGTCTTAGAGGGACAACCTAATGTCTAAAGAAAAGTTTGAA
>NZ_JBEBMB010000013.1:0-2313 GCF_040081915.1 Xenorhabdus sp. SGI240 | reverse complement strand
GGAGGGCTTCCAATGGGATAAGTGCTGGTAAAGATTGGCAGAGAGTTTGACGTTATCATGCCAGGCTTCTAATCCTATGCTGTAACGGTGATGCTGCGCCGGCCACAACGCATCCCAGAAGACATTGGCCCCCCATAACCAGTTATCGGCTAAATAGCGATAGCCGAATCCAAGTGTAGTTGTTGTCTGACCGTGGTGGGTTTTTACCCCGAACTGACTGAATGCCGTACCCGAAGCTACGTTATACCAGGGTAACAGCCAGTCAAATGCAACGTCTTTTAACGAAAAATGATTGTCGAAAGGGAGTGTAAGGCGGGCATTGCCATATTGGTTAAACCAGGGTGTCAGTGTTGATGTCACCACAGACGATAACTGCCGGGCGACCATTGTTTTTGCCGCTTCGTTGGGTGACTGCGATTGAGTCAGTTGCCCCCATTGGGTGGTGATTTCGGCCAGGGTGTACTCATGCTGATCCGGGTTTGGCACTTCCGGCATGGCCTGACCGGGAACACTGAGTGACAGGCTTAACAGGCCGATAATCGAAGAGTTTCCCCTGCTGAACCGACGGGATTGGTTTTTTTGCACCACGGATTGTGACCCTTTTCATTAATACTGAAAGGGGTAACATGCAAAAAAAGCGCGTTAAATACTGCACTTAATTCTTTTTCCCATGGTGAAAATTACCTGAGTCAGCGGTGAATGGGAACCCCGTTAAATGTATGCGTACAGCATTGGCACTGGAGAGGAATATCATTGGCTGACAAATGCGGATTCACCTTCCTTAAAAAGCCTGATTTATCGACGAACAGCCCGTTGTAATAACTGGATTCACCACAGCGGATATAATCTCTTTGTTCATGCTCATGTAACGCCACTATCCAAAATAAAGGTTCTGGACTGTCCAGTCGCTGAACGGCTTCACTGTGAACCCCATCCCATTTTTCACCGACTTTACTCAATAAAAACATAAAAAGTGGCGTGTAATCTAAGCCGTGTCTTTGCTTGCCTTTCATAGACAGAAAGTAGGGCATATCCTCCCCGATTAATTTTTGCCTGGCTCGCTCCCATCGATATTCACCGCCATGATGAAAAACGAAATGGGTTGTCGTATTGACCCGGCGATAAAGTTTCTTTTTTCCATGATTGGATTGATGCTTTTTCATTCTTATCTTCATCTCAATTTTTTAGGCAAGAAAGTTAACGTTCTCTCAGTCAATATACCCGATAATAAAATTGAATAGTTATGTCTGTTTTAACCCCCGGGCACTATCCATTTTTCTGGCCACCAATATCGCCGCCTCCAGCTCACTGCACTGGTGCTCGCGCATTAACGCCCGCCGTTCCGCTTTTTCTTCTTTTTCCGTCATCCCCAGCGCCAGGTACAGGCTCGGCGGCACCACCCGAAACAACGCTTCGATTTTTTTCGCCAGCACTACCCCTTCGGTATAACAACGGGGCAATTTACTGGCGGAGAGCAACACGGCTTTTTGTTCTTCGGTCAGTTTCTTAAAGCGGGCGATTTGTTCGACTTCATCCGGTGGCATGGTCAGGCATAGCCACCATTCGGCCATATTCAGCATTTTCTCAGCGGTATCCGGGTAGTCGGCGAGGTTTTGCGTGGCGAGCCACAGCCAGGCGCCCAGTTTACGCCACATTTTCACGACCTTGGTCATATAGGGAGAGAGCAGCGGGTTGGTGGTGGTGATATGCCCTTCGTCGATCACCAGTTGCAGTTCCCTGTCCTGATACTGGTCACGTTCGGCCAGATTATTGACGGTGTTAATCAGCGACACCATCGCCAGCGCCATTTGTGCCGAATAGTTTTCCCGCGCCAGCGTACCCAAATCAATCAACGTGACATCGACTTCCGGCCACGGCGTGCCGGGACGGTTAAACAGTTCCCCTTCAAAACCCTGGGTAAACATCGACATGGCACCGGCCATTTCATCCGCCCGTGCCCGACGATGTGCCGTGATTAAGGGCTGGCCGTGTTCATCCTGCTGATGGCTGCGGGCGATGGCATACAGGGCATTCTGTAAGTCTGAAGCCACCATCTGACGTTGCTCAGCAAAGCTGGTGTGTGCTGCCATCATAATGGCTTCGCGGATCAAACCCCGATCGGAACGGGTTAAACGCTCTTCCTCTTTTTTCTCACCGCCGGTGATCATCAGTCGGGCGGCAATTTCCATTTCACCCAGGATATCGCGCTGTTCGTCATTTTCGTCTTCCTGCGATTCATCAGGAATGTCCTGCCATTGATTGGGGCTGAGTTGCAGCAGTTGATGCGCATCAGCAAATAAGGCCAGACTGACG
>NZ_JBEBMB010000129.1:0-1742 GCF_040081915.1 Xenorhabdus sp. SGI240 | reverse complement strand
GACACCGCGATAGCCTAATGGCGAATGACTGTAAACCCCGATATTCAACGGCTCGACAGAGGAAACGGCGGATAAGGTGATCTGCTGGGGTACGGCGTTCAGGGTATCCTGCAAAGTGGCAATACTCTGCTGGAGATTGGCAGATGCGGCTTCCAACGCCTGCTCCAGCTTCACCAGCCAGGCATCGGCATACGGATTATCGGCGGCGGAATCCACACTGATCGTGCCCGCGCGTTTAATCACCAGCGGCATCCCGAGAATGCCTGAAAATTTTCGGGGATTACTGCTCTCTTCCCGTCTGCGTCCTGCCCAAAGCCGGATGGCATAGTGGGTATGCAGTGCAATCGTTAATGAGGAGGTTAAGACCCCAGCGTGTAAACGTGGCTGGGATGGTGATTTGTCTTCTGAATCAGACATGCACAAAGACTCCTGTTTGGCCTTGATAAGTCAGTAGAACTATCAGGGCAAAGGAGGCTGTGACTCAATGGATAACCAGTTATAGAAAAAAGGAAAAATGATCTCTTTCAGGGATCGCAGTAAAGGTGATTTTTTAGCCTTTGTTGTCCCGGGCAACACAGTATGATTTTTAGCCTTTGTTGCCCCGGGCAATACAGCATGATTTTTAATCTTTGTTGCCCCGGGCAACACAGTATGATTTTTAGCCTTTGTTGCCCCGGGCAATACAGCATGATTTTTAGCCTTTGTTGTCCCGGGCAACACAGTATGATTTTTAATCAATACTCTCCCTGTCATATTTCGCCTGTGTCAGCCGCTGACGGATGTCTTTCACCATATTACGCACATGGGCTTGTGAGGACGGTGATGCAGGACGCTCAACATGTTGAGTGAACTCAACCGGCTTCTTCGCCGTGGCAGGCGCAGTAACTGCGGTTTCAGGTTGTCCATATAATCTCCCCTCCCGTGCCCGTTTCATCATGGCCAGCAGCCAGCCGACCGGATTGCCGATTTTCCCTGCCTGTAACGCCTTATCCAGACAATTCAGCACGGTCTGCGCCTGTTCAGCAGGTAACGCCTGCAACCGGCTGTTCAGCATCATCACGTCTTCCGGCTCCAGTTGTCGGCAAAGCCCTTCTGGCAGAAAAACAGCGGACTGCGGGTCTGCTACGTATGTTTTTTTATTCACACTCTGTGTGAAAGAACGTACATAACGGTTCGGTTTAGCGGGACCACGGTAAGGCGTTGATTTCAGACTGAGTTCGGAGTCCGAATTCAGCGCAGTCTGTTCCTTTGACTGACTCAGTTCGGTTTCCGAACCCGGTTTAATTTCCCTGAGTTCGGTTGGATGTTTTCCTTGCTGAAAGGTCTGACGCATCACCCTTTGCTGCGGGGTCTGCACGGCATTCAGCCGTTCTTCCAGCAAACGGATATGGCTGTGACGATGACGCATCAGCGGGTCGTCTTTGATGTCGGTCAGGACGTCCCGGGCGGTCTGGCTGATGGTGCGGTTTTTACTGCGACAGGCTTCCGCCACCGTATCCAGCCAGTGGGGATCGAGCATTTCGGCATCACGGCAGGTCAGCGGCTCATCGTGTTGGGCATAGATATTGCCCCGCACCCGTCCCTGCTCATCCCGGAGTCGCTTGCATAAACTCAGCCAGCCGGTTATTCGCAGCATCAGTAATACCCGGCTGACGGTTTCACGCGACGCCTTGCCTTTATAGGGGGAGGCCAGCAACACCTGCAATTCGTCATAGCTGGGAAAAACCGCGCCTTCATTTTGT
>NZ_JBEBMB010000128.1:0-1125 GCF_040081915.1 Xenorhabdus sp. SGI240 | reverse complement strand
ACAAAATGAAGGCGCGGTTTTCCCCAGTTATGATGAATTGCAGGTATTGCTGGCTTCACCCTATAAAGGTAAGGCGTCTCGTGAAACCGTCAGCCGGGTATTACTGATGCTGCGAATAACCGGCTGGCTGAGTTTATGCAAGCGACTCCGGGATGAACACGGACGGGTGCGGGGCAATATTTATGCGCAGCACGATGAGCCGCTGACCTGCCGTGATGCCGAGATTCTCGATCCCCACTGGCTGGATACCGTGTCGGAAGCCTGTCGCAGTAAAAATCGCACCATCAGCCAGACGGCCCGGGACGTCCTGACCGATATCAAAGACGACCCGTTGATGCGTCATCGTCATAGCCATATTCGCCTGCTGGAAGAAAGGCTGAATGCCGTGCAGACGCCGCAGCAAAGCGTCATGCGCCAGAAGCTGGGATCTGAGTTGCGAAAGGAAGAGGTGCAAACCGAACTCAGGGGAATTCAGCCGGGTTCGGAAACCGAACTAAGCCCACTAACGGGGCAGGTTGAGCTGAATTCGGTATCCGAACTCAGTCTTAAATCAACGTCTTATAGTGGATCAGCTAAACCGAACGGTAACGTACGTTCTTTCACACAGAGTGTGAATAAAAAAACGTACGTTGATCAGCAATCAGCCATTTCTCTGCCAGAAGGGCTTTGCAGGCAGCTGGAGCCAGAAGATGCGGTGATGTTAACCCATCAGCTGCAAGCTCTGCCGGTAGAGCAGGGACAAGCGATGTTAAGCAGTCTGGACAAGGCCTTAAGAGCAGGAAAAATCAGTAATCCGGTGGGATGGCTGTTGGCGATGATGAAGCGAGCCCGTGAAGGGAAATTGTATGCTCAATCCGGTCAGTCTGACCCCGTTGTTACCGTTGCTGAATCTGCAAGGCAGCATGTTGAATTGATTGATGAAGCTCACCGTTCAGTATCACCATCCTCGCAAGAACATGTGCGCAGTGTAGTGAAGGATATTCGTCAGCGGCTAAATTTAGTGAGATACAATCAGGGTAATGCTGAATAAAAATTGTACGGTGTTGGCAGTGCCAACAGAGATTGAAATTTGTACATTGTTGGCGGTATCAATTGTGACTGAAAATTAATTAACCCGAATTCTGC
>NZ_JBEBMB010000127.1:0-1887 GCF_040081915.1 Xenorhabdus sp. SGI240 | reverse complement strand
ATTAGTATGATTTTGCTATATAACTCATTACCAGAGGGAGCCGGTGCGATTTTTTCACCACGAATAAATGAGATATTTGGTGAACTATTCGACACGGACTATGAGGTCGATGAGATGGTTAATGTTCTACTACGCAAACTCTGTTTGTGTCAGGTTCTGAGGAGGGAAACAGCATGAGTACGCAAGAAATAGTTATTCAGGAATCCAGACCAATAGCCACAGGGAATACAGTGGCTCCAATGAAGCTGATTGAAATGGCAGTCTCATCTAATGCAGATATAGATAAATTAGAACGATTGCTGGAACTGCAAACAAAATGGGAGGCCGGGCAATCAAGAAAAGAATTTTTGGATGCTATGGCGGCATTTCAAAGTTCCTTACCTACTATTAAAAAACTGAAACAAGCTGATTTTGGGCCAGGAAAAGCCAAATATAAATATGCGTCATTGGATGATATTTCAGAGCAAATAAAACCATTTTTACAACAATTCGGCTTATCTTATCGGTTTGAGCAACAGATGGAAAACGGTGTAATTACTGTTAGGTGCATTGTTAGTCACAAATCAGGGCATCAAGAACACTGTGAAATGATGTCCACTCCCGATCAATCGGGCGGGAAAAATAACATTCAACAGTCAGCATCTGCTATCACCTATCTACGCCGCTACACGTTAACGGGTGCGTTAGGTATTGCTACAGCAGATGAAGATATAGACGGTCGATTAGAAAAAGTTACACCATCAAATGGAATAAGCGCAAAAACAATGGAACGCATTAACTCCATACTCATTGAGATGAATAAAACATGGGATGATGATTTATTGCCGTTATGCTCAAAGATATTTAAGCGAGAAATAAACTCCCCCTATGATTTATCAGAATCGGAAGCTAATAAAGCAGAAGGTTTTCTCTCCAAGAGGGTACAAAACAATGGTCAGTAATGAATCAGTCCTAGTAAAAACAGGGATTGATTTGCGAAGCGTGGAACAAGGTTCGTTTGACTGGCATAGATTGAGATTAGGGGTAATTACGGCATCGGATGCTGGAAAGGTATTATCAAAATCAAAGGATGGGAAAAAATGGACAGATACCAAGATGACATATTTTTATACGTTACTTGGTGAGGTATGCACAGGGAATGCAGTAGAGGTAAATGCAAAATCACTGGCATGGGGCAAGGAATACGAAGAATCAGCACGAGCGACATTTGAGTTTGTATCTGGTGTTGATGTAACGGAAGCGCCAATTTTATTCAGGGACGAGTCACTCAGAACGGCATGTTCGCCGGATGGATTATGTAGTAATGGATTTGGGTTGGAACTTAAATGCCCGTTTACTACCTCTGCATTTATGAAATTCAGATTAGGTGGTTTTGATGCTATTAAATCGGATTACATGGCTCAGGTTCAATATTCCATGTGGGTTACTGAAAGAGAACAGTGGTATTTCGCCAATTATGACCCGCGTATGACACGAGAGGGAATTTATTATGTTGCTGTAGAACGGGATGAAAAATTTATGCAGCAATTCGATGAGCTAATACCGGAATTCATAGAAAAAATGGATGAATCACTAAAGGAAATAGGATTTAAATTCGGTGATCAATGGAGGGGCAATGACCGAGGAACCGAGTAAATATTTTTACGGTAAACCCTGTCCACACGGGCATACACTGAGATACACCAAAAATCGTCGGTGTGTTGTATGTAGACGAATATGGGCCAATGAGAATCAAGGAAAGTATGTAAGGAAAGACAAAAAACCCGCTCAAAAGACATCTGCCACCGACTTTCAACACCGGGTCTTCGTGCTCGGTAATCCAGACAGAAGTATCTAATTAACCCCAACCCTATCACTACGCTGCTTTGCGGCGGGAGGATATTGTGC
>NZ_JBEBMB010000126.1:0-3519 GCF_040081915.1 Xenorhabdus sp. SGI240 | reverse complement strand
ATGCCTAAACATATACACGCCGATTTAATTACTGAGTACGCTAGATTGTCTCATATTACTGATAGGCCGTGGGAGTATTTTGAGATATTTGCATTCGGGGAATGGGAGCCATGTATAAACGAACTTAGATTCAAAAAAGAAATAAAATATCGTCTAAAACCCCGTACTATCAAAATCGGGGATATCGAAGTTCCAGAGCCAGTGAGGGAGCCGTTGGTGGATGGCGCTAATTACTATTACCCTAATATAAGTTACGGCGAATTTAACTGCAACAGCCGCCCCTGGAGTGGGAGTGTATGTGACAAAGATAGATTATCCAGCGGTCTAATCCACCTCGACCGAGAATCCGCCGAACTGCACGCCAAGGCGCTGATAGCGCTGACCGCAAAATGATTCCCGATAGTTTCTATTATTACACTCTCTCAATTCTAGCCGTCATTTTTATTCTGCTCATCGCCAGATAATTAATTATGAACAAACGACATTTAACCCGCGCTCAGTCATGGGGGAAGTTTGCTGTGCGTGAAAACCGTTCCGCCGCATGGAATCGCGGCATGAAACTACTAATGAAATATTACGGAGGTAACCATGGGATTACGAATCAGATTGGACGAACGTCATTTTTATAGTGAGCCAGACCGCAACGGAATTGCCATCACCGTTGATAACGAAAATTGGCGGCTAGAGGGTAAACCGCGGGACATCATCCTCCGCTCAGAAATGGATTTTGGCGACATCATGGATGTGTTGCGTGACCATTATGAGGAGGCGCTGGAGGCGTACATCATGGATGCAAAACGCGAGGAGGCAGCATGAGACATTTCGACCAAAAACCCCATGCTGCTCAGGAGGAGCAGAAAAAACGCAAATACACGGATGAGCAAGTAGCTGAACACAGGGAACTGGTACATCAAAGGGAGGTATTGGGTAGAGAGGGATTACCAGTCAGCGATATGGATTTTAGAGGCGATTTTACCTAACGGAGGCAGAATGAATTTTTACCTAGATATAGAAACTATTCCATCTCAGAACCCACAAGTTAAACAGCAATTTATTGATAAGGTCAAAGCTCCGGGCAGCTACAAAAAGCAAGAATCCATTGATCAATGGATGGCAGAGAATCGTGAAACTGTAGGTGAGGATAATTGGAAAAAAACCAGCTTCGACGGTGGGTTAGGCCATGTTTGTTGCATCGGTGTAGCAGTAGATAATGAACCAGTTTCAGTATATTACTCTGAAAGCTATCTCAATGATGAGAAAAATATACTCAGTCAGTTTTTCAATTATATCAGAGAAAAACACGATCCATCATCAATGATGCCCCCTCGTTTTATCGGTCATAACATCACATCATTTGATTTGCGATTTCTGTTCCAGAGAGCAGTAGTTTTGGGCGTGAAACCACCTCGCGCTATTCCGTTCGGCGCACGGGATTGGGATAAATCAATATTCGATACGATGACTGCATGGGCTGGATATAACGGAACTGTATCATTGGATAAGCTCTGTGGCGTGCTGGATTTACCCCTCAAGGGATCTGAGACCGGAGAGGATATTGACGGCAGTAAGGTATGGGATTTTGTACGGAATGGGAAAATCTCTACTGTCGCTGAATACTGCAAGGGAGATGTAGATCGGGTTAGGGAAATTCATAAACGAATGACGTTCCAACAGACCGCCTAAATTGGCGGTTTTTTATTAGGAGTAATCATGAAATTCGCAAAAGCTATGAGGAAGCAAGCCAAACTTCGACTGGCCTTAACTGGCCCCAGTGGTTCCGGCAAGACTTACGGAGCTTTAACCATCACCAAAGGACTTGGCGGCGCTACTGCGGTCATTGATACCGAGAAAGGCAGTGCATCACTGTATTCTGACCGATTCAACTTTGATGTTCTGGAGTTAGATCCACCATTTACACCAGAGCGGTTTATTGAGGCTATCAACGCGGCACAAGGGGCTGGATACGATAACCTCATCATCGACAGTATCACGCATGAATGGAACGGCACAGGTGGCTGTCTGGAAATGCTGGATGAATTGGCTAAAGCGAAACATAAGGGTAACACATGGTCAGCATGGCGTGACATTACCCCGCGCCATAATAAATTTCTGGATGCCATATTACGTTCTGATATGAACATCATCGCCACAATGCGCAGTAAAACGGAGACGGCACAGGTTGATAACGGTAACGGGAAAAAACGGGTTGATAAGTTGGGCATGAAATCAGAGCAGCGTGACGGCGTTGAATATGAATTCACTACGGTTCTGGATTTAAATCACGAGACTCACACAGCAACAGCCAGCAAGGACAGGACAGGATTGTTCAGTAATGCTGATTTCACCGTTATTGATGAGGGAACAGGTAAGCGGTTAATGGATTGGTTGAATGATGGAAGAAGCAAGGCTGAAATTGATTTAACGCATTTCACGGAGAGCGCAGGAAAAGCTCAAAACATGGACGAGCTAAAAGTTGCGTTTGCTGAGGCATATAAATCACTCAGAGATACGCCAGAGCAAGGGAAAGCACAGGAAACATACGAACTCAGGAAATCGGAACTTGAACCACAGGAGGCGGCATAAATGGCAATTAACACAATCATAGTTAGCGGAAATTTAGGCAAGGACTGCGAACAACGATGGACTCCGGCAGGGAAGCCGATAGCCTCTTTTTCCCTGCCAGTAAAACAGGGTTACGGAGAACACGCAAAAACATCATGGGTAATCTGTAAGATGTTTGGCGCAAAAGCTGAGAAGCTGCCTCAATACCTGCCTAAAGGAACTAAGGTCATGGTAACAGGAGAATTCGTCATGGAAGAGTGGACAGCGCAGGATGGAACCAAACGCTCGGCGGCTGTAATCATAGTTGAAAAATTGGATTTTGGCGGCAATGGGCAGGGAAGCCAGCAACAATCCCAATTCTGGGGGCAGCCACTGCCGCCACAAACGGTGCAAGAACCACCGATGGATTTTGACGACGACGTGCCATTTTAGAGCCGACTTCCAACACCGGGTCTTCGTGCTCGGCAATCCAGATAGAACCCTATAACTCAGCGATTTAACCAAAGGATAGCTTATGAAAACTTTACATGGGCGTTGTATTCAGAGATGGAAACAGCGTTTTAAGCCTGTTTGTGACTCTAAAATCTCCATCCACTATCGCAAGCATGATCTAAAGGGATTTTTCCGAAAATACGGCGTTATTACAGCAGATACCATGATTTTAGAAATGGCAGAAGAAAATGCAAAGGTTGATTTCCAAGGCAATAAGGAAGGATGGTCACCTGAATTTTTAGGCTTCTTTAAGAAGAATAAAGAAAAATACATCACTGAAGCGCGCCTGTTCCTCAATGAAGAAGCCACTAATGCAGAAATCGACGATTTAATCGAAGAAGAAATTTCCAACTGGAATTAATCAGTTCAAACAAAACCCTCTAACCCCAACCCTATCACTACGCTGCTTTGCGGCGGGAGGATATTGTGCATATCGAAACATCTAATGTAGTGAAAATACAAATC
>NZ_JBEBMB010000125.1:0-2699 GCF_040081915.1 Xenorhabdus sp. SGI240 | reverse complement strand
TGTTACTGATGTCTTAGGAAAGCAGGTCGAACATGGTTCTTGGCCTTTTTTTTAATGGCGTCACTTGGTAAAAAATCCAAGTGACGCCGCCTCTCAATCGATTTCAGGAGTTATATCAAAATAGGCTACCTCAGATAATGAGCATTCTTCTGCTGAAATAATTGATGAAGCAATAAAAACAGCAGGTTTTTTGTTTTTATCAATATACGGAATGGTTATTTCTAATGTTTGTGTATATAACTGGCCCGATTCTTTAAGAATAATTGGCTTACCTTTTTTTACTAATCTAGTTCGTTCTAGTAGAGAAGAAGTTGCTTTCATTCTATCGAATTGATTATTTCTTCGATAAGAATTGGTTATAACAATTTGCGCAGCCCAAGACTGAGTAGTTGCACAATAATCTAAAGCTTTTTCGGTATCATCTTTTGTTGAAGAAAAAGCAATAGTAGGAATAAATAACATTGCAAATAAAATATTTTTTTTCATGATCTATTTCACTATTAACTCTCTGTCCATAGAGTCAACTATTTCTCTTCTCGCACTTTTTCCAACAATTATACAACCCTCCGATGCTTCGCCAGGATTTTTTGTGCTATCGCCATGTATTCTAAAAAGATCTCTTCCGTACATATTGTTACCCTCACGCGGCTCTAAATGAATAGTCATTGCACCTTTACTACTGGTATAACCTCCAATCGTATATTGCCCTCTGGGGATTGGCCCTTTCCCACGTATAGATTCTGAGGCAGGGTTATTTTTATGTATTCCCTTTCCGCTATATCCGTCACGGTAAACTAATTTATCGTCATGATATAACTCGCCTGAGTACTGATGATAAATCCAAGCCATTTAAAACTCCTTTTTTCCGAAAAAATAAAAAACTAATTACTTTGATTTATATACTTTATCATCTTTTTTATTTGTAGTTTAAATAACTTTACAAGTTTGTTTGTTAAAAAATATTACATTTTGTTTTTTTAATTTAATTCAGATAAATAAGACTTCATTTCAATAAATTTAATTTAAATTAATTACACTATTTAAAATTTGGAAGATTTATCTTTCTAAAACCGACAGTCAGTCAACGCCTGTCTTATTATCGAGAGGGTTCTTTTGTCTTCGACCGTCTGACTTTCGCGTCGCAAACAGATTGCTAAAAAACGGCTTTGCAGGGATGAAGGGGATCGCGTTCCCTGATGGAATCCCCCTTGTATCGGCGGATTAAAAACGGCTATCCCAGTGACTTTTAGTGAGCCGCCTCCCATGTCCTAACGGACATCTAAAATTCATTCCTTCCGGTGTTTTTCACTTTTAATCTCGTCAAAAAATAGTCTTGCGGGGTGTCGGGGCTTTGCCCTGACCAAGAGTTTTGCAACAACGACTGCGTGCAGGCGGTGCTACAAAACACATCTTGTCCCCTCTTTGACCCGGTTTTTTACCCGATCTTACTGTGATTTTTTTTTGAATTTTTTTCCAACTCATTGACGGTTTAAATTCAAAAGGCAGGCTTTCAATTCTTCCGTGGACGCCCTTACAGGTTTATGTGATAGAAACGCCTCAGAGTGCACTCTGAGGCGTTTTGCTATTAGATCACCGGTAGTTTCATGACAAGGAGATATTTGCTCTGTGTCGATTCTAGGCCGTTTCTCGTCATGGTTGCCGCTCATACCTTATAAACGGCTTGTACTCACCATTCACCAACGTATAACCATCGGTTGGCTCGGCATCGGAACAAATGATCGGACGTTCCCAGGCAAAGCAATTCCGCCTTGGATAGCTTTTTCACAAACATTTTTCATCGGTAAAGCTAAAAATCAAAAACCCAAAAAAATCACCGCAGGATTACCAGCAACGCTCGCCGCAAGATGGTTTGAGCGTAGCGAACTAACCATCGAGGAAGCGTAATATCACCTGAACGGACATAGGAACTCGGCCACTCAGATCCCGACTAAAAGCCGGTTTTAATACACGCTATTTGATGAAAATAGGTGCTCAAAGACTAATAAGATACAGAAGGGGATCTCTCGCAGCCCTTGCTACAAGCGGAAAGTTTTTGACGATAGTTAGCTCATGCGCTAACATTGTTAGCTCATGCGCTAACTATTCCGGATAATTTCAATGAAACGAATAACCCAAATTGACCTAGAAACGGGAGAAGATATTGGTGGATTTGTAGCTGTAATTCGCCCTAAACAAAAATCTTCATTTGAGAGGCACTTCACCATGAACCAAGCAGCACTAAAAATCATTGCAACAGAGCTTAATCACGAACAAACAAAGGTTCTAATGATACTGTTAGCCGATCTAGATTATGAAAACTACATCCAAATAGCCCAAGTTGATATATGCGAATCACTTAAAATGAATAAAGCTAGCGTAAGTAGAGCTATCAAAAATCTAATTGAATTTGGAATAATACTCGAAGGCCCTAAAATCGGACGTAGCAAGACCTATAGGTTAAATCCGCAATTCGGTTGGAAAGGAACAGTGAGTAATCACAAAAAAGCCCTTAAAAACGGTCTCAGTGTCATTCAGGGCGGTAAGGCCTAAATCTCGAATCTAGACAAATGTACAGTATTACATATCCAGTTTTTTTAAGTGGTTTCACTGAGTACGATGTCTTAGGAAAGCAGGTCGAACAAGGTTCATGGCCGTTTTTTTAATGGCGTCACTTGGTAAAAAATCCAAGTGACGCCGCC
>NZ_JBEBMB010000124.1:0-3486 GCF_040081915.1 Xenorhabdus sp. SGI240 | reverse complement strand
TGATTTTTGATTAACCCCTTACCCTCACATTCCGAGCACTGACAGGTTGACGCGGCTGAACGGGCGTAATTCTCAAACGCCATCTTGGACAGTATCACCAGACATTGCCCCAGTTTATTCCCTGCTGCTTTCGATATCAGTTTCGGTACAGTTCGCCTTGCGTATCGGGTCAGTTCTTCTACGGTGCTGAATTTGTCTTCATTACTGACGTTGTTTTTGGCAAAAAAGGCCGTTATGCCAAACTTCGCCTGTGATTCAGCCATCCCTAAAGCCGCTGCGGTATCCATGCCTTTCATTCTGTCCGGGGCGGTACTGGTTGACGCATCACTAAAAGTCGGTGACTTCGGGTGAAAGTGTTTTAATGCTGACTCCAGCTTCATAGTTATGCCATCTCCCGTGCTTTTTTCATAAATATCAACTCTCTCGCTTCATTCCCGTTCTGGAGCATGTCGTTGAAGTCGCCACTGTCCGGCCAGCGAACACTGACCTTTTCTACGTCGTTATGGGCGGATAAATTCTTGCGGGCGCACTCCATCGCAGCTGCGTGACCTGTCGCGCTCCAGTCGGTATCGGCAAAGACAACGAGGTGTTTCACCCCCAGCGGGGCAATGAATTTCGCCATGTGCCCGGCATTCATGGTTGACCAAGTATTGACACCGTAAATTTGCTTACAGGACAGTGCTGTCTCGATCCCTTCTGCAATACCCAGCGTTGAATCGACCGGAAAAAGACGGATCGCCACCGATTGAACGTGTGCCAAATAACTATCTTCTTGTAATGAGTTCATTTTCTTAACAACGTCTAGCGAGGCTTTTCGATCCCCGTCTAAATACGTCCGATGCAGGTAGCACGCCAGCCCTTTTGAATCGGTAGCCAGCGCCCATATCGCTTGCAGTGTTCCGTTATGCACTGGTTGTTCGGCGCAATACCGCACATTGTCGGCAGGCAGAACGTGAATGCCCCGGTTTCTCAGGTAGGCCTCGCCCGATGTCCCTTTCAGGCCGGGTAAACCAGCGTAGCAGCCAGTGACTCTGTTTCTGAACGTGGTGATGTTCGTCTCTTTTTTCACCATGCTGCGTTTATCGGACTGAATACCCAGTAGCAGATCAATCTCATCGGCTAGCGTTTTATACTCCTTACCCTGTGTCAGGGTGAGCAGTTTCCAGCCATCACCCGCATTGCAGGTGCAAATAAACGTCCCTCTGCCATCACGATCATCAATGCGAAACTTCCCTTTCCGCTCGCATATCGGACACTTCCCTTTAAAGTGGTGCTTTCCCGTCACGGGCGGCAATTTGTAATAAGCGAAGATTTCAGGCCAGCGGCCGATAACAGCATCAGCGGTTTTTATTCTGTTCACTGTGTATCTCCCTGATATGATGGTGCACCTAATTGTTCACGTATTTCACGTACCTTATGGCGGGCCGCTTCAAGGTTTAGCCCCTGCTGTTCTTGTTGCGGTTGTTTTGCTTTCTTACGGCTTTTCGCCCACGCAATTTGCTTATGTTTGATGAAGTTATTCACTTCGGGTGTCAGTTCCTGAGGAACATCATGGAACCCACGCGGCCAGATGCCGAATTTGTCTTTAAACGTGTTGGAGACCCAGCCATCACTGACCGCCTTACCCTGTGAAGCCCGCTGGTTCTGGTAATATTTCAGCTGTGAATAGAAGCTCTGCTTTTCAGCCTGCGTGTAGATACGCTCTTTCTTGCTGAGCTTCTGAATGGTGCGGCTGGTATCCACCTCAACATCCTCGCCTGTCAGTGGCTTAAACCCACACTTCGGACAGACATAAACGCCAGCGGGCTTCATGTAATGACAGGATGAGCACTCTTTCGGTAATTTCTCGCGCTTTTCCTGCTCCCGGTGACTGGCGTGGGCTTTCATGCCGTCGTTCTTGCGGGGCAGTTCGTCATATTCGATATCGTCGGGATAGCCGAGGCGGTGAACAGTACCGGAGTGATCCAGAATGACGCACCGGTCCTTACCCTTGGCGGTACGTAAGCCTCTGCCGATTGACTGGAGCCAGCGGATTTCTGACTTAGTAGGACGGGCGTAAATGATGCACCGCACGTCACTGTCAAAACCCGCCACCAGCACGCCCACATTGACGATGATTTTCGTTGCGCCCTGCTCAAAGCGATGAATAATCAGGTCACGCTCATCATGCGGGGTATTGGCGGTCATTACCTCCGCATTCACACCAGCACGGTTAAACCCCATCGTGACGAAATTGGCGTGACTGACATTCACGCAGAAACACACGGTTGGCAGGTTTTCACCCAATTTCAGCCAACTGCTGACCACATCGCCGACCAAATCAGCCCCGCACATGATTTCGGCGATTTCGTCTTCTTTGTAGTCGCTGCCGTACTCAGCGCTTTGAGATGATTTCACCCCGGTTAAATCGGGTTTAGTGGGGGCATAAAACTCATAAGCACTCAGATCACCCCGCTGGATTAACTCTTTTATCGTGGTTGGCTTTATCAGCCTCTGGTAGTAGTGACCCAAGAACGGCGAGAAAGGGGTTCCCGATAGTCCGACGACCTTACAATCCGTTTCGGTGGTCAGCCGGGTGATTTCTTCCAGTATTTTTTTACGTTTCAGGTGCGCTTCATCAATCACCAGCAGGTTAATATCTTCGGGGAAGTCACGACGGATCAGCGTGTCAGCCGACGCAATCTGAATCAGTTTTTTCGGGTTCTGATTGGGATGATCACGCCAGATAAAAGCGATTTCATCTTCCGGTAGCCCATACTCGATAAAGCGCTGCGCAGTCTGATTTATCAATACGGTGAAAGGACAGATCATCATGACCTTTTTGTTTTTGGATACAAAGCCGTCAATAATAAATGCCGATAATCCTGTCTTGCCTGCACCTGTTGGGGCGTACACCATGAAAGAATTAAAGCGCTTCCAGTCTTGACGCAGCATGTTCAAAGCGCGCTCTTGGGCGAAGTTGGGGGTAATTTCTAGCATGACGTTACTCCCTGTTTATTTTTCTGTGCTGCCGTGTGATAATTCGCGCAGGTAACCGCATCTGTATTACCTATCGCAAGAGCCTGAGCAGTTGCACCCTGTAAAGTTTGGCTGTTCGGTTTCTTGCACCCTCTTACACTTCCATTCTGATTTAACATTGATACCCTCACTTGAATAAGTTCCACTGCCAGAGCACAAGCCTTTTCAGACGCTCAGTACTTGAACTTGGTGGCACGGATCACATCAACGCCGTTCACGCGATAACTCAAAGGCTGCTTGCCATCTTTGAGAAGCACAAAGCCTGAGACGCCAGATGGCAACTCACTCAATTTCAATAGCGAACGCTTACGGGGAGATCGGTTATCTGCCTCGATAGCGCAGCGTCCCCCTGAGCGTGTAGTCACCATGTAATCGACACGACCATTGCGGCCATCGCTTAATCCGGTTACGGCAAAGTTCTTTTGCAGGAACCAGCCCTGCTCACGGATTCAGTCCAGCAGCCGTGAA
>NZ_JBEBMB010000123.1:0-1176 GCF_040081915.1 Xenorhabdus sp. SGI240 | reverse complement strand
ATGCGGCGCGTAATAAATTGGAGTTAATAATCATTGCTTACCCTCCCATCCAATAACCTGAAAGATCCCCATCTTGGGATGTGACCAGCGAGTGCCACGTTTTTCTGCTTCCCCCATCATCAATCGGAACGCACTCATGAAATCTTCTTTGAATACGACCTTCATCGGGCGGGGCTGTCCATCCGGCGTCATGACAGTGACACTTTGTGTAGGAACGTTGTACTGTTCAGCCAGAGTGCGGCATTTGCTATTGGTTAGCCCTGATTCGGTCGCAGCCAGAGAGAACCCAATCCAACCTACGGGGATAGTCCCACGTTTGATTTGCTCGACAGTTTCTTGCACCTGATCCACTTTTTCTTCAACGTGGTTAATTTGGCGTTGTTGCTGGGCGGTATGACTGGCAATCCTGGCTATCATTTCAAGCTCGCTCAGTGCTGTTTGTGGTGCACGAAAGTAGCTGTTCACTAATTCCCGTTGAATCTGCCAAGCTAAGTCGTCAGTGAAAGATTTAACCAACATCAAGTAACCAGACTCAGTAATGACAACACCTTTAGGTGTGAAGTCTGAAAATACGCCACCGGGAAGGTTGCGACGAATTTCGTCGGAACCTAGTTCGTAGTAATCTACATCCTCAATGAATCGGGGTTTGTGTTCACGAAAGTTTCTTCCGGCTGTTCCTTCCGGTCGAGCGTGAACCTGATCAATCATCGAGAACGTCACAACACGTTGCCCTTGGTATTCCACGACAGGCATTTGGGTATTATTGATGGTAATTAATTCGTTCATTACTTTACTTCCTTAAATTCAATTTTCATTCTTTTCGCTAAACGACGCATAGCCCTATTAAGTGGCGCCCTCATTTCTTCACCTTCTACCGGAAAATTAGAGAGGTATTTTTTTGAATTTAAATAATCCTGCTTTTTGTCTATTTCTAATCGCATACCTTGAGATAAGGTCATTCCCATATAACCTTGTTGTGTTTTACTTCTTTTTCGTTTAGCCATTAGCTATCACCTGTTTATTTATATGTTCTTTCAATGCTTCTGCAATTCGCCTGGTATCTTCTATTGCGACTTCTTCTTTTGGGGTTCTTAGCACATTGCTGTAACTGTTATGTAATGAGTGTCTTTTTTCATTATGTAATTGGCGATATTCAGCCCATAGTTGAGTATTAAG
>NZ_JBEBMB010000122.1:0-5884 GCF_040081915.1 Xenorhabdus sp. SGI240 | reverse complement strand
CGGCGGGTTGCCCTGTTTCCCCGTAATATTCACCTCCTCGGATGAAGCGAATAAGCTTGGGATATCAAATGAGTTTATTGCCTTAATGCGAGCCTGATACCGGCCGGAGTACGCATTCGGTATTTCGAATCCCGGTGATGACGAGCGGGGAATGGAAATCCAGTTACCGCTGTCCCTGCGCCATTCACCTACATAAGCAACTGCACCTTCTGCTTTTTCCCATGAGATCAGTACGGTAGTGGTGGAGATACCTTGCTGAACAAAAGAAAAGCCCTCAATCTTGACCGACTTCGGCGGCGACTGGACGCTCGCAGGGATGATAGAGATAGGACGTTCGTCAATCCGCGCGCCGGTGTCGATGCGGGCGTATTTGTCGGGATCGTGATAAAGGCCATTAATTTCGAACGTACCATCGTTGTTATCTTTAATGCCGACGACGCGATATTGCTGAATAAATAAATCATTGGCATCCACCGCCCAGCCAGCACCGGATACAGGTAATTCACTGTACGCAGTCGTCACGGTAACGATGTTACCATTAACGGCCTGAACCGTCCGGCCCTCTGATTTTCCTGCCGGTAAATTAACCAACAAACGATCGCCTGACTGCACATCGGGTTTTCTGTCCAGTGTGATGTTGCGATCATTAGCCGACTGAATACGGCCGCCAATAACGCGTCCAGCTCTGTTTTTATGCGCCACCCCGATAATTTGGCCGGGCATGGGGATTTGACCATCCAGACCCACGCGGAATGAAATCATGGTGTCGCGTGAGTTGGTCAGAATCGCCCATTTTCCCCGGCGTTGCGCCTCGCTCTGGCGCGTACAGCCAATGGCGGCGATATCAATTTGGTTGATACCATAACGCCGGATTAAATTATCGTCTGAAACAACTTCAACCTCGTCATTGTAATGGTTGTCTGGATTTGACCAGCTCACCATGGCGACGGTGCTCCGGTTACGTTCACCGCCGCCGCTGTAGACAAATTCACCATTGATAACGCTGGCCTGCGTGAAAATGTATTTAATGTCGTCCGGCATATCCGCCATGGCAATGAACTGATTAGCGCCCCAGTAAACCGAGCCACGGAATATCGCGCCAATGTCGGTCAATGCCTTATGTGCTTCTTCGCGTGACTGAATGTAAACATCGCAGGTAAAGCGCGGCTCCATTCCCCCCTTCCCATCAGGGACGGGCTGATCACAATATTGCGCGATGCGGTACAGCTCGGTTTCGTCAACCTGCGTTATGTCGATTTTGTCACCAAGGCCACACAAATCATTCAGCAAGATGTCGTACAAGACCCACGCCGGGTTATTGCTGTGCGCCCACTTAAATGTGCCGTTCCAGATGCCACTGCAAGTACGGCTAATCGGGTCGTAATTAGACGGCACGCGAATGATGCGCCCTTTGGGTTTGCATGAAATCAGCGGCACATTGCCATTAAACAATCTGGCGTCGAATTCAACGTACAGCAGCGCGGTATTAGGATAGCGGAATTTAGCATCAATAATCTCGGTGAACGCCATAATGTTCATTTTATCAATGATCCGTTCACTGGTGCTGTTCGCTGTTTTTCTGACCACCCGAACAGTCCAGCCTGTTTTTGCCTCAGGCAGGTTAATACGATATGAGCGTTCATACAATGTCGTGGTTTTGGCATCGATATAAGTATCAAAAACAGTCTGGTAGCTGCCACCATCCGTTGATAACTCAATGGCATAATCAATGCGATAACCCGCCGTATCACCATTGTCTTTTTGCTCCCTCAGGGCAGGCCAGCCGAGACGAACGCGGACGGCTGATAATTTCGTATTGGAAATATATTTTGCCCAGGGTGTGGCGGCCTTTATCTCGGTATTGATGCGAATTTCATTCTCAGCCGCGGGCATGCCTTTGATATATCTCTGGTGCTGGGTGCCGGGGCGAAATTCCCAGCTCGCCCCTTCAAAGTTCATTCCGTTGTCGCCTTGTAATGGTGTGCCGTCCAGATAGATGTCTTTTGCTGTTAGATCGCTGACAAACTCCCCCTCACCCAATGCCAACAGCACACGGGCTTTTGCGCTGGACTGGATGTTATCGGGCATTTCGTAAGGTGTATGCCCACCGCCGCCACCACCCTTTGCACCTTCTATATTATGCTCAATCATCGTGCTAGCCCCTCCGCTGCTCTTCCTCTTTTTTACGCTGTTCCCGGTCTTTTTTGCGTTCTTCTTCGGCCACCCAGTCTTCATGGGGTTTTCCTGTTAAGATCTCACCAAAACTGTATTTTCTCTGCTTCTCAATCTGCTCTGTCTGATACTGGTCTTCGGTATAAACGCCGGCAGAGATAATCGCCCCGCCGATCTCACGTGAGCCATAGAGAATGGGAACCGGGTTGCCCTGGGCGGTTGTATTAACCGGCCCCCCAAATGCATAAGAAGGTTTATTATCCGGTGATTCACGCATCCCTAATCCCGGTGGTTGAGGCGCGAGCATTTGAGAGACACCGCCCGCCATCATACCAATACCCGTCGCGATCAATTGTGACCCAAACGGGACGCCATACGCAGTCGCAACCGCTCCCGCCACCACCATCACTGCCCCTAAGATGGTCTGGAAAACCCCTGCCTTTTTGCTGCCGATAATCACCGGCATAATATGGATATCATTATGGCCTTTGGTCATGTCCAGTTCATCTTTGTTGTAGCTTCTGCCACCCACGACGACCGAAAAAGTAAATCCCTGTTTATGGGCATTCAGCATAAACGCTTCGAAACCGGTAATCAGTTTGCTCATGGCGCGGATGGCATGCAGGGCATCTCTGGCGGCATATTCAAAGGTTCCGCCGAATTTAGCCGCAAGGACGCCATGAAGCCGAATTGTGCGAAGCGGGGAGTCTATATAAGCCATAATGACCTCATAAAATAAAAAAACCCTCCGAAGAGGGCTTATTGCTTGTTGGTGTGTTAATGCATTATCAAGAAGGTAATTTGTTTATGTGCAAAGCGAAATCCACCGCTCAAGGAAAGCTTTTTTCTGTTCTTCGCTACCCGTTGAATCGTAGGTTTCAATCTCTGCTCCATCTGCGCTCCAAAGAGTGCTCATAATAAACTTGGTTTTTCCACCGTAGCCGCCATAACTATTTTTTGCATTATAAGAACCACAAACAACGCCTTTTATATGAGGGTTCTCAACCATATCCTCAAAGACAGCTGAATCAGGATCTTTTAATCTTTCCCTAACTATCTCTTTCGCTTTAGCTATCTCTTTGCTATCGAAATCTACTAGGCTAATTGCTTCTTTTGCCGCAAAACCACTAGCAAATGCCAAGATAGCTACAGAAACCAATACAACCGCATTTTTTTTGCTCATTGCATACCCTTTCGATTGAATTGTGTCAGGATAGCTATACTTTTAACTGAAAAAAATCAAGAAATTATTTCGCTGATCTTATAGATTATATCTGACTATTTTTATTGTCCTGTCTTTCCAATATCCGCCATAAGGCACTTTCTGGCTTAATTGATCATAAAGATGATGAAGCAATAAATTACCTTCCAGTAAGATCCCGGCATGATTAACCACATCAGCCTGAACCTGCATCAGTACCACATCACCCTCCTGCGGATCAGTAACCTCGACAAAGCCTGCTTGCTCAAAGTTATCGAGATAGCGATTTTCGCCTTGCTCCCACCAGGGATAATTAACCCGGTAGTCATTCAGCTCAATGCGGTATTGCTGACGGTAATAGCTCATCACTAAACCATAGCAATCATAAATGCCCAGCACAAACGGGCGCCCCAGTAACGGTAATTCACCGCGCGGATAGATGGTCCTGAAATCACCCTCGGGGTAACTCACGATATGCCACGGTAATTCAGTAAAATCGCATTGCGCCTCATCCAGATCGCTAGGCAGGGTGGTCGCGTCCGGGTGACTATGAACAATGCCGGTCACCGTGCCCCAGACTGAGGCTTCCAGATAATCACCGGGATCTAACTGAAACTGTTCGGTAGCCATTACCGCTGGGGAACTGGACGCGGAAAGCGTAGGCCTGATCGGTGTTGAAGGCCAGACGCAGGATGTCCTGCCCTTCCTCTTCGGCTGTCCAGTGCCCGGAAAGGGTAATTTCGGCCGGAGCGGCCAGACCGTTAATTATCTCCTGCTCACGGGAGCCGAGTGTGGTAACTTCAATATCCGACTTCTGACCGCCCGTGTAGTTAATCTCTTTCACTGAGGTATCAATAGCCACCCATTTGATAAGGGTGTTCGTGGCATCATTCGTCGCCTCGGCTGAAACCGATAACGACGTCGCAAGGGTTTTTTCAAACTTGGCCATGGAGTTATCTCCGGCAGGGGTTAAGAGTAAATTTTGAATTCAACGGTGGCGCGATACAGTTCGGTGTCATCCTCGAAACCGTTCTCGCGCTCTACCTCAAAAGGTTGCAGGTGCCTGACGGCGTTGAATGCGTTACCGCAAATATCATCAGCGTCATCCAGACTGGGGGCGTAGATGTCAATTTGCACCCGTGTCATTTTCACGGACTGACCGCTCAGTACATCTGTATAGAGGCTATAGGTGGAAAATACGCACCATGGCGAGGGGGTGCGGTTGGCTGTTTTGGGAATAAGGTAGGGAAAAACCCGACCGGGCAAAACGGGATTGAGTAATTTAAACAAATCACTGTCGGTCATTTTGCCAGCACCTCATCAATGGCTTTCAGGGCAACCTCAAAGGCCGCGTCGGCGGCTTCGTCTGCCCTGACGTCAAAGGCCGGATCAATGAAGGGACGGGCTGCCATCTTGGACGTGCCTTTTTCCAAAAATCGCCAGTAATAGGCGTTTCGCGGGTCGTTTTTCTTCATGGTGGGGTCGCTGTTTGTGCCGGATTTATTTGAACCGCGCACATAGACACCGGATGAAATAGTTCCGTCCCTGTTCGTTTTTCGGTTGGTCGCCACAATGTTTTTTTTGAGCTTGCCGGTTCTGACGGGCGCACGCTTGCGGGTCTCGTCACGCAGGATTTTCGCCCCCGCATAAGTGCCTTTGCGTAATACTTTATTACTTTCGGCTTTACTGAGTAGTTCTAAATCCCGTGACAGATCGTTGAGCGCAGAAAAATCTACAATTGTCATTGCTTAACGCCCTCCTGACAAAGTAGCTCTAACAGGGTTAACTTGTTATCCGGCATCACGGCCTGAATCGCGTAAGTATTGCCCTTAAAGACAATACTCATCGCGGTGCTGATATCAGGGCGATACCGCACCCAGAACCGGACAATGCTTTCAGACAACACCGCTTTGGAGGCGACCAACTCGCGGCCACTGATAAATTTCACTTCCGCCCAGACCGTGGCCACGGTGTAACGTTCTTTTACCACGCCGCCTGAGTCAGTTTGTTTACTGCGGACACCCTGAATTTCGATACGGTGACGCAATCTGCCTGCTTCCATCACTCCCCCTTTATAGGCCGAATACGGTAATCATTGAGCAGCTCTTTAAAACCACTGGTTAATACATTTGGTTCCCTGTGTTCATACCAAAACCCGACTGCCAGCATCAGGGCTAGCTTAACCAACGGTGTGATTAACATGCCGTCAGGATCTTCCTCCGGCACGCGTTCTTCGTAGAGTTTGCGGTTAAGGTAGTTTTCTGCTTTTTCTCTGGCAACGGCAAGATAGGTCAGCAGTAGCTCATCATCCTGCCTCTCATCCACTTTGCACTGTAACCGCAGTTCTTCAAGGGTCGGTAATAGCATATTTCCCCCAAAACAAAGGCGGCACTCAGGCCGCCTAATCATTACTTGCCGCCCGCGGCCCCTTTCAGTAACTTCACGGCGTTACTGTCAACCAGCATCGACCCAAAGACAATATCGTCATAGCTGTCTTTTACCCCGAACACC
>NZ_JBEBMB010000121.1:0-7005 GCF_040081915.1 Xenorhabdus sp. SGI240 | reverse complement strand
AACGAGACAAATGATCAATGCCAAACGCCGTTTAATTGAAACCGTTAGTGGTCACCTCGCCGGACAATTTGCTATCGAGAAGTGTTGGGCCCGGGATTTGTGGCATTTGAGTAATCGAATTGCCAGAAAACGGCTTTCTCACACGTTGGGTATTTTTGCCAATTTTAAACAAGGTAAAAATCAACGCGACTGGCTTCAACAAGCCAACGTTATAGGATGTTAAAGTCGAGCATCACGTTATATTACTTATTTCATTACACTACTGGAAAGAGCTACAACAAAATGACCTTTGATAAACATTATATTGCCGTCATTACTGGCGCTTGTGGGGGGATTGGTGAGGCTATAGCCCGTTCACTGGCAAAAGAAGGCATTTCATTAGCGCTATTGGATAATAAGTCACAAGCGCTGGAATCTCTGGTTGCCAAGCTAAAAGGCGAATATACGCAACCAATTATGGGTTTTCCCGTTGATGTAGCTAATGATCAATGTGTTGAAAAAGTATTTGCCACACTGAGTCATCAGTTGGGAGCGGTGGGTTATTTGGTCAATGGCGCAGGCGTATTATGTCACTCTTTTGTTACCGAGACATCCCTTCAGGATTGGGAAAAAACCTTTGCAGTCAATACAACCGGTGTGTTTAACGTTAGCCGCCATGCGGCCAATATGATGATGAAACAGCGGAAAGGCAGCATTGTGACCATCGCATCTAACGCAGCGCGTGTACCTCGGACAATGATGGCGGCATACTGCGCATCAAAAGCCGCAGCGCAAACATTTACTTATGCACTGGGGTTAGAAGTTGCACCTTATGGTATCCGCTGTAATGTTGTTGCCCCTGGGTCTACCGACACACCTATGCTGCGGGGTATGTGGCAGAACGAACGAGATCAGAAAAATACACTCAATGGCAATCTGCAACAATTTCGTATTGGTATTCCGCTCAACAAGATCGCAACGGCGAATGAGATCGCCTCGGCAGTCTGTTTCTACTTATGCGAAGAGTCAGGCCAAACCACACTTTCAACATTACTGGTCGATGGCGGCGCTGCCCTAGGAAGTTGTTAATTTTTAAAAGGAAAGCAGAATGAAAAAAATATCTCCCTATCCATTACCTATAGAATACTTATTACCGATATCCATTGCAAACTGGCAGGCTGATTACACACGTATAGCATTGCTCATCCATGATATGCAGCATTATTTTCTCAATTTTTTTACGGAGAATACATCACCTGTAGCACAGGTTATTGATAATGTGTGTCATTTGCTGAAGGTTGCCCGGCACCTGCAAATCCCCGTGTTTTATTCTGCTCAACCGGGAGATATGACTCCCCAACAGCGAGGATTGCTGCAAAGTCTATGGGGACCAGGTATGCGGGCCAGCCACGAACACAAACAGATTATCTCACAACTAGCCCCCCAAGAAGGTGAACAGGTTTTAACCAAGTGGCGTTACAGCGCGTTTTTCAATTCCTCACTGTTGTCTACGTTGCACAGCCTGAAACGCGATCAGCTCATCATATGCGGTGTTTATGCTCACATCGGCTGCTTGTGCACAGCACAGGAAGCTTACTCGAATGACATAGAAACTTTTTTCATAGCTGATGCTGTTGCTGATTTTTCTGCTGAAAAACATCGCTTGGCGCTAGAGCTGGCAGCAGAAACTTGTTCCGTAGTGTTATCCACTCAACAGCTCATCAACATTTTAGAATAACATCCTGTATTAAAGGAAATAATAATGTTATCTATCAATGAAACAGCACTCGCCGCTTGCAATATCGCTGAACTCCCAGTTTATATCACCAATCTCGATCGGCCCTTTGCTTGTATTTATCGTCCGCAAGTTGATATGGCTGATTCGGTGTTATTCCTTGAAGGCAATATTGAGCAATTTCCTTCCCTCTCTGATTTACCCCTCGATACCCCGACGGATGCTAACATCCATCAGGTATCGCAGTTGGTGCTGCTCCCTTTTAATCAATTAAAGGAAAAGGGTTATTCCTGCATTGACGACCATGAACAAGTGATTGTTATGCACATTGATAAACTGGCATATTATCCTGTTAACCAGTTTATGGCAGCCATCACCAATTACGATATTCAGCCGCAGAATCTTCGTTTCGATCTCGATGATCAAGCGTACGGTGAGATTGTTGATACCGTAATAAATCAGGAAATCAGCGCAGGGGAAGGCAGTAATTTCGTTATTTCACGCAGTCTAGAAGCTGATCTTGATGATTTCAGTACCAGACACGCGCTGAGTTTATTTAAACGATTGGTACAGTCAGAATGCGGAGCTTATTGGACATGGATATTCTATACTGGTAACCGCTATTTTATTGGCAGTACACCCGAACAACATATTAAGGTTAACCAACCATCTGTTTCGATGAACCCCATCAGCGGTACATTCAGATATCCTAAGTCTCAGCATTTAGAGCGTGCGTTGTGTAATTTTTTACAGAATAAAAAAGAGTGCGACGAATTATTCATGGTAGTTGATGAAGAACTCAAAATGATGAGCAGCATTTGTCAACGCGATATCCAAGTATCCGGTCCAAAACTCAAGACGATGTCCCATATCGCCCACACAGAATACTATATTAATGGTGAGTCTGACAGGGGACTGAAGGAAATTATCCAGCAATCGCTGTTTGCTCCAGCAGTCACGGGTAGCCCAATTGAAAATGCCTGTAAAGTCATTGCACGCCATGAACAGCGAGGTCGTGGCTATTATAGCGGTGTTATTGCTATTATTGGTAATAACGACAAAAAACGTTATCTAGATTCTGCAATCGTGATCCGTACTGCGGATATCAGCTCACAGGGGCATTTCCGCTTGATGGCAGGTTCGACCATCGTCAGGGGCTCCGTACCACATAATGAAGCCTGCGAAACACGCGCTAAGTTGCAGGGATTGATGCATTCTTTCTTTGATGTTGCGACAACATCGGCAGGCTCGCCAAAAACGGAAATATCCGCAAAGTTGTATAGCAGAGCAAACCAACTTTTGGCACAACGCAATGAGAAAACATCCGCATTCTGGCTGGGAAAGATGAAACAAAACAGGGTGATCCTGCCTCACAGCAAGATCATCCTGATTGATATGGAAGATAATTTCACCGAAATGATCGCCTATCAGCTAAGAAGAGCAGGTTGCTCTATCACAATTGTTCCTTGGTATGACAGTCAGTGCAAATTGCTACAGACCAGTAACAACATTGTGTTCATCGGCCCGGGACCGGGTGACCCTACAAACCTGGAACTCGAAAAAATTCGGATTGCTCGACAAGTTATTGCGCAACAATTGCGTTCCCAACATCCGCTAATTGGCACGTGTCTGGGGCATCAACTCATTTGCGCTGAACTTGGCATCCCAATTATACGTTTGTCCAAAAGTCGTCAGGGCAGTCAATATCAGGTATCAATTCAGGGGAAAAAACATTGTGTTGCTTTCTATAATAGCTTTTCTGCCATGCATTATGAGCCTTTTTGGTATAGCACAACGTATAACAAAACTATCCATTTAGAACGATTTGTTTCTAATGAAATTATTGCATTATCGTCAAATAATGTCGCCTCAATTCAATTTCATAACGAGTCATTTTTAACACAAAATGCATTTCCTATCTATCAGTGGCTTATACAAAACTCATTAAGAAAAAAGTCAACGGCAGAAAAATTTGACGCAATTTAGAATCATCTTACAATTTCTTCTGATGTAATGTTGTGCTTTAATAAATCTTGACAGATGCCCACTGCTGCTTTTTCCATACCCATTAACTCCCTCTGCTTTGTGACAGTAACGACAAACTACATCAACTTTAGCCATATCTTATCTATATAAAAAGCAGGGGGTTTATCATCATATCTAATTATTTTGAGCATGACCAACAATCGCACCAATATAGGATAAATAAATGAGAGTTTATATTACACTTTTACTTTTTCGTCTCCGATACTATTCGGATGTCACATCTGAAATACTTAAAAAACGTATGAATATCACACTGTTTTTTCTTTTAATTATTTCTCCTATGGCAATGCCATTTTTATTACAGATGCGCCTGTTAGCCACTCCTATTTTAGCGCTAACTGATGATCATAATATTTATCATGTGCTATTTATATGGTTTTTATTATCAATTTCATTCATTATCATTTGTAGCATTCAGACAAAAGGTATTAGTGGAGGAAATTATCAGAATTTTTTAGATACCTTACCAATTAGTAAAAATATTATAAATTCATTAAACTTATCTTTACTATTCATTATTGATATTCCCATTTTTATACCATTTTTTGCAGCAATGTTATTTGGTCATGAAGGAGATGTAGGCAATATTGTTGTTTTTAAAAGATCAATAATAATTTTATCGTTAATGATATATTTTTTATTTTTTCAATTAGTTTTCCTCTATTCACAATTCTCTTGTTTAATTGTTTTTTTATTTTCATTATTCATTCCTTTTGTAATATCCATTACATCATCATTCATCATAAAAATACTTTCATTTATAGCAATGTATGTATGTATTTATAAAGTTAAAAAATTTCCATTTGCTTTTTCCAAAAAAATAAATAAAATAAAACCCCTAAAATTAATTACCCCAAATAAAGGATTTAAATTCAATATCGGAATGATATCATTTTATTATTTGTTTGGACTGAAATATATAAATCAAAGAATAAATTTATTTATTATTTTAATTGTTACACTTTTAATACTTTCATTATTAAAATCCTCTGGATTAAGTTTTTCAGTTATTATTTTACTTGTTGCGTTTTCTCATGTAATTCTCATGTTTCAAACATCAGTGCTTTTACATACAATGATTTCTTTGCATATGCCGATGTTTGGATTATTTAAGTCTTTTTGTATATCAGAAAAAAATATTTTACTTGTGATTTTAAATGTTTTGTCAATAACAATAATTGCACTAACTGTTCCTCTTGCTATAACATTATATTACAACAAGCTAACATTTATATCTATTTTTATTTTACCAACAACACTTTTCCTATTTAGGATTATCTGTATATTGCAAAAAAATAGATCTGGATTTATTTTTAAATTTTTATTATTCAATATATCAGTATTTACTATATGGGAAGGTAGTTGTTTAATACATAACTTAAATTAATGAAAGCCTTGAATTCGCCCAAGCCTAATAAGCCACCAAAACTTGATCATCAAGATGGTAGCTTATTATATGAATTAAAGTTGTATTTTTTATTGTGTAATAAAATCACAAAATATATTATCTTTCAATTATGATTTATTAGTATGTTATTTTTTATTATAGTAACTTTTAGATATGGAATATTTATTTAACTTGGATTCGCATGATAAGTGCAATTTCTGAAAAAGGCGGTCAGTTGCTATAGTAGGCATCTTTCTCGCCAAAAAAAGCACTTTACCGCTGAACCACCTGAGGTGAGCAACATCAGCGAAGCTAATGCCCTTATCCGGGAACTCTGGACCAAACTCCGTGAATACGAAGACCACCTGGCTCAGAATTCGCGTAATTCCTCATGTTCTCCGTCCAGCGATACGCCTCAAGCCAGGGCTGAACGGCAAAAGCTCAACGCCCTCGTCGCCCAAATCCGGCTGGCGCTCAACCAGGCCACGCAGGGCATCGCCAACCACTGAGCGCACTGAAAGACACGGATACGGTGGTACGTTGTCTGCCCGATGGCTGGTGTTGCTCTGCCACAGTATCTTTCGTACCCGGCATCGGTATGAAAGCAGGGAAATAGACGAAATGCACTGGCGTAACCGTCTTTCCAGACTGAGGAAAAGTCTGGTGAGCTGGCTGAAAAAGGGGGGAACAGGTTCCGGCGTCCCACTATGCCGGAAGGTATGCTTATCTTCTTAGGCATGAAACGAGGTTATGGGTTTTTCTCCGTCATAAAGACATCCCGTTGACCAACAATGAGGCGGAACGGTGCCTGCGTGGCAGTGTGATCATGCGAAAAATTTGCTTTGGGACAAGTTCCCAGCGGGGTGAACAATGACTGCTGTCGGTGGTGGAGCACGGAAGATGTAGCCATTCACCAACCATATATTAATTAGGTAGGAAGCAGCTTAAACACATCAGAGTAAGGCTGTTCCTGAGTTTGGACAGGCGGTTGGCCAGTGCACTTCGTCAATTTCCTGACTTTCATAGCAGTGTTGAGTATGAAAGACACTGTGGCAGTGCAAAACCAACAGGTTACCGACATACGATGTCAGTACGCCATAAAGGAGGGAAAGTCAGAATTTGTGCAGTAATGCGTAAACTCTTACGATTAGCTTATGGCGTGATGAAATCGGTTACAATATTTAACGCAGAAATACTGCTTGCAGTTTAAGGCGAATTCAATTCCAAAATGCGACACTGTTTCCTTATCCTTTAATTTCTAAAGGGTTTTTATCTTGAATTCCTGTTAGTTCTGACAAATCCACATCTTTTCCTGTCGTGCGAAAAATTTCTTTACGCCTGAGATTAAATAGGTGATGGCAATGTTCACACATGTCATTAACGTTATTAAGGTTTTTGATTGCTTTTAATGTCCTGACGGCATATTTACCACACCGACACCTAACTACATAGATAGCACTACTTTTTCTGTCACTTCGTTGAGATAAAGGGCGGACACCTAATACGGTAAAAAAACCATATTCATAACCTTGAACCTGCATCAGTATGTTTATTAAATTTGGTTCCATTTTACTTAAACGTAAATCATACGTAGTTTTGTAAGGAATAAAATAATTAGCATATTTTTTATTTTTCTTGCTGTTATCGCTTTCATCAGTGTCGTTCATTGCTTTCTCTAATCCATTTTATAATACATTAAATGCGTTCTAATTTAACTATTTTCATTATTAATTCAATAACGAAAAAAGTAAACTTAACATTTAAGTTAAATCCGTTAGGTATAAGTTTTAAAAACACACTGAACCCTTTGGTTAAATTACCTTTTCTAATTGCAATACATCAAATCTCATATTCAGCG
>NZ_JBEBMB010000120.1:0-1360 GCF_040081915.1 Xenorhabdus sp. SGI240 | reverse complement strand
GTCGAGCATCGCGTTAAATTAATATTTTCAGCATGATACAGCCCTAAAGAATTGGCCTTTCTAATAAAAAGGCCACTGGATAGCGATATAGTACTCGCCCTACCACATAGATGTGTCCAGTATACTTATCTCTGATAAAGCCAGCATATCCTTGAATCGCAGGACTCACCCCCTGTTGGAGGGACCCACAATGAAAGCTCGCAAGAGACGAGACGCCAAAGCCGTTTAATTTCCACGAGCACTGGGTGGCTCAGCTGCAACATTAAAATTTCACTAAAAATCTTTCGATGCTATGACAAAACGTACATACAAAAGCACTCAACAAAAGTCTGACTATTTCTACTCTGGAATGCCTGTTCACCGGATGTCCTATTGTGCCTTTCTAGATGTCTTGGGCTTCTCAGAGAGGATTCGCACCAGCTATGAAGATGGGACTGAAGATATTCTACTGATGGATTTTCACCAAATTCTCGCCAGAAGCATCGACAAGTTTAAGGAGAACACCAGCGAGTCGATGCTTTACTTCAAGTCATTCACTGATAACGTGGTGCTAGCACATCCTCAGTTTAGTGAAGACATGGAATCAGAATTCGGATTCATTCTCTGGTCTATCATAGAATACCAATTCCAGATGGCGCTTAAAGGATTCTTTATCCGAGGTGGTCTTGCTGTTGGTCAGCTATTTATGGATGAAAATAGCGTTTATGGTGCAGCATTGCTGGATGCATATCATCTAGAAAGCAAAGTAGCCGTTAACCCCGTAGTCGTTCTTTGTGATAGAACAATGAAGTTGGTGGATATACACATCGGTTATTACTCTGGTGAAATTGCACCACAACGTAGAGATGTGCTAAAAGGACCTGATGGCCGTTATTTTCTTAACTATCTGACAGAATGTATTATTGATGGTGATGAACAGCAGTTTCTTGATACTAAATCTCTTCTTCTTCATAAGAAGCAAATTGAGCGAGCACTAAAAGCTTATGCGCCAATCCCTGCGGTGCTCTCCAAGTTCTCTTGGCTTGCCGCCTACCACAACTATTTTTGCGACATGATTTCTGGCTACCCGGAATACGATGAAATGATGAAGGTGTCGGAAAAACTTGCTTCTGTGCAGTTTCAACAAATTGGACTGTCCTCACACCAGTAGAGTCAATCTAACCTCACAAGGAGGCATGTTCAAAGGTCTCTGACTGGCATAATCTGGGTGACAATTCCTTTGAACACACTTGTAAAACACTTCGATAGAATCGATATATCGAACTGGGTCAGATGGTGGTGTTGATGTCCGTTCCTCGCGCATATCGGAAGGCCTCTAAAATTGAATGGACCGGTTTTGCAGGATACTTATAATATCTGT
>NZ_JBEBMB010000012.1:0-8915 GCF_040081915.1 Xenorhabdus sp. SGI240 | reverse complement strand
AAAGTCGAGCATCGCGTTAGATTATGACAACCGATTGCCGCGTGGGAGAACTTACGCTAATAAAGGTGTGGTCAAGAATCTGACATTGAAAGGAGGCACTTTGCAGGCGAAAGTGCAGGGTTCTCGTCCATTACCTTATCAAGTTTTAATTCAAGTCCCTTCACTGACCCAGAAACAAATCAATCGATTGCTTGATGTGTTGGTGGGTGATCCTGGTGTGATCGCCCGTCTGCTTAATCGAGAATTAGATCCTTCAGTGTTAGAGCAGGCTAAACGCTTGGGTATTGCCGTATTTCCGTCCCAGTGGAAAGATTTAACGATGAGATGTTCCTGCCCCGACTGGGCAGTGCCTTGTAAGCACTTGGCGGCAACGATTTACTTGATCAGTCGTCAAATCGACAGCAATCCTTTTCTGGTGTTCTCCCTGCGTGGTGTGGATCTTGTTCAGCAGCTAAAAGAACGAGGAATTAATATTGAGCGCGAGGCAGTGGTCAATGTGCCGCGCTTGTCGACCCTGTTAATTGAAGGTGGCGCGTTGGTAGACGCTATCCTGCCGGATCCGATGGCACTGGAAACGTTGGATTATACTGGCTTGCCATCTCTGTCTGAGCCGCTATTGGCGGTATTGCCTACACAGACGGTTTTTTTTCCTGGCGGCGATCTACGCAAGGTGATGCAAAGAGTACTGACGCGGGTGGCTAAGTTTGCCCACAAGGTATTGGATGGCAAAATTCTGATGGATATGCCTGTAGTCACTTTGTTGGCTCCCCACCGTCCCCGTATCACGTTGAATCGGGAGGGAGATGCCATCATCAGTGGTGTCAACGGGCTATATACCATTGAAGAACTGGACACTGCGCTGGCACAACTTACACCAGCAGACTTGCCGGACAGGCAACCAGAGGTAGCCGCCCTGTTCCACCTGCGCATGATATCTTTGCATCTGCTGGTTCACGGAGCGGTGGTGCCACAGGTATTTTCTGTGGAGCCAAATGTTCTGGGAGTGCGTTGGTTACCCGCTATGCTCGATAACCGGGTTGCTGAACAGATACAGCTTCTGGCAAGAGGCTTGCCGTCGCAATTGGCCGTGTTAAGTCGGAACCAGACTATTTCACCGATAGTGCAGACCTGCGCGCTATGTGCGGTATTTCTCGGTTATTACCTGCGAATGGCGTCGGAGTATGTCAGAGAGAAACCGCGCGACAATAAAATCTTGTCCTTGTTATTCAGTGGTGAACCGAAAAATTTTGATGGTCCAGAGGAAAGTGCTATCGGTCCTGCCTTACAGACTTGGCTTGCTCGTTATCATCTGGCTGAACGGGACTATTCTCCCGTACTGAACCTGAATGAGGGGGAGTTCGGCGATTTCGAGGTGGGGTTGGCTATTCAGCCCAAATCGGCCTTGTTGACACCACCGGTTCCGTTGTACAGCGTACTAACTGAGCAAGAGTGGAGTCAGGCGCGTTTCGGCATCTTGCAGACGGTCATTCTGCTGGCCGAATTTTTCCCTCCTCTTAATGACTACCTGAGACAGGGCGCACACTCTCCTATTGTTCTGACGGCGGAACAACTGCCTGAGCTATTGTTCAACACACTACCTGCCATTCAATTGCTCGGCATTCGCACTTTGCTACCCAAGGTGTTGGAACGATTGTTACGCCCCCGGTTGTCGATGAACGTATCTAGTCGGACTCAGGGACTTGGAAGCAATCAATTGCGGGTTGATGAGATCCTGACTTTCGATTGGCGGGTCGCTTTGGGTGAACATCATCTGACTCGTGCCGAGTTCGAGCAATTGGTTCAGGGCGCAACGGGCGTAGTGCGTTTCAAAGGAGAATATGTCTACTTAGATCCGGAAGAAATTGCGAGTTTGCAAGCCCAACTGAACCGCCCCTCAAAATTGTCGGGCACTGAATTGCTGCGCACGGCACTGGCTGGTGAATATGGTGGCACACCGGTAAAGCTCGACGACAACACGCTACAACTGCTGACCGAGTTGAGGGAGTCGGGTGAAATGCCTTTACCGTGCGATCTCAACGCTACCCTGCGCCCGTATCAACAACGCGGTTACGCTTGGATGATGCGCAACTTACAGGTAGGATTTGGCAGCGTGATTGCTGATGATATGGGGCTTGGAAAAACCCTGCAAGTGATCGCTACACTGCTCAAACTTAAGCAGGACGGTGCCTTAGAACAGTCTAAAGCATTGATAGTGGTTCCCACCAGTTTGCTGACCAATTGGCAGAGGGAAATCGCTCGCTTTGCGCCAACGATCAGCATTGAAGTATTTCATGGCAGCAAACGTGAATTGACCTGTGAACGACCGGACGTCTTGCTGACTACCTACGGTATTGTTCGTAGTGCGGTGACCTCGCTCAAGGCTATGTCCTGGCGGGTTCTGGTGGTGGATGAAGCGCAAAACATCAAGAACCCGTCGGTCGCGCAGACCAAAGCGATCAAATCTATTCCTGCTGCTGGCTATATCGCCATGAGTGGTACTCCCGTTGAAAACCGTCTGTCTGAATACTGGAGCTTAATGGATTTTGTCAATCGCGGTTATTTGGGCACACTTAAACGTTTCGAGAAAGATTACACTACGCCGATCCAGATCAACCGCGATCGGCAGGTAGCAGAACGCTTCCAACGCATCACCGCCCCCTTTCTCCTGCGCCGCCTTAAGTCCGATCGCAGCGTGATCAGCGATCTGCCCGACAAGGTTGAAAGTGATCAATACTGCAGCTTGACGGCAACACAAACCGCACTGTACGAATCGGTGGTGCGTGAAAGTCTGCTGACCCTTGAAGCTGAAGAAGATCAGTTCAAACGTCAGGGCTTGGTATTACAAATGATTCTGGCGCTCAAGCAGATCTGCAACCATCCCGATCTGTACCTGAAACAACCTGCCAGCGATGCTATAGCGTCCGGCAAACTCGAACGCTTGTTCGATCTGCTCGACGATATACATGCCAGCCACGAGAAAACGCTCATTTTCACTCAGTTCCGTGAGATGGGGGAATTATTGGCTCACTGGTTACGACAACGCTACGGGCAGGCACCGATGTTCCTGCATGGCGGTCTGTCCCGCACTAAACGTGACGAAATGGTGGAGAAATTTCAGACCGACCGCACTGAACGGGTGTTTCTGTTATCCCTCAAGGCCGGAGGGACGGGGCTTAACCTAACTGCCGCCTCAAACGTGGTTCACTTCGATTTATGGTGGAATCCCGCAGTGGAGGCGCAGGCTACTGACCGCGCGTATCGCATTGGTCAACAGCGTAATGTGCAGGTGCACCGCTTTATTACCAGTGCCACCTTTGAAGAACGGATTAACGAAATGATCCAGCGTAAGCGTGAGCTATCGGATATGGTGGTGGGTAGCGGAGAACAATGGATAGGCAATCTGGATACGCAAGCGCTTAGAGAACTGTTTGCGCTTGCTTGATTATAACTCCATCCCAAGGGAGACGATATTTGCATTTTGTATAAGTCGCTCCCTTGCTGAATATCAACACGATATTACCCACTCATTTTTACCCTCAACTGTTTCTGTTTTTCAGTTAATTGCAGAAAACTCTGTTCAATGTTGACAAGCCAATGTGCTTCGATAAATAAACAGGGTTGATGCTGACTGAATAAATTGCGTTGTTGCTGAATTTCATCGCTGATGGATATCAGTTTTTCATGCCATTCTGTATTGGTGTTTTTTGAAGTACTAAATAGGCAGAGAACAGCACTATTACGGCTAATATCCAGCACTGTAAGCAGGTTCTTTTCATTGACTTCTGCCGTGATAGTTTGAGGAAAACCAATGCCGTTTAAACAGGCAGAGAGTTCTCCTGTATTATTTTTTAGAGCGTTTTCCAGCGAGTTTTTATCTATTTCGATGAAATTGACTTCAATATTATGCATGTGTAATGAAGGACGTAAAAATAGGGTCAGTTTTTCATCTGCTATATCTTCGGGCAGTGAATAAAGGGTCTTACGGCCAAACAGAGAGGATTTGGCGACTAATTGCAGGGGATGGTCATTTTCTCCTTGGTTGGATTGTACCCATTGCTGGTATAACTTCTCCATTTTTTGCAGGAGGGAATGTTGTCGATAAGCCTGTTCTGTCAATAAGACATGCAAAAATTGGGACAAGAATTTTAAGCTATTCAAGTCGTGCCATAGGCAATCTTTTAATAGCACGATATCTAACGGAGATATCTCATTTCTGCCGCTGAAAAAGGCACAGGCTTGCAGTAAACGGATAGATTTTTTCCAACGGCGATCTGAGACATCAGCCGTGCTCTCAGTCGCATTGACTTGTTGGCGTAATTGATAAATCAGTTCGAAGATATGATCTGGCAGGGATACATGATTGATCTTGTCTTGCCATTGCTGAAATTCATCATCGGTGATTTGAATATGGGCAGGCACGGGATTGCTATTTTCCTTGTTTCGGTCAGTCAGCAAGGCGCGAAAATTTTTCTTTTCCTGAATTTTGTCCAGCCAGAGTCGAATCAACATGCGATCGTAGAGTGCTTCCAGACTGCTATCACTATCCGGGAGTTCATTGGATGCTGTAACCAGTAAACGCATCGGTAGTTGTTCTTCCAGGTTGCCATTTCTGAATTTCTTTTCATTAATCGCGGTGAGTAACGTATTCAAAATGGCGGGACCTGCTTTCCAAATTTCATCCAAGAAAACGATTTCCGCTTCGGGTAAATAACCTTCAGTAAGGCGCTGATAACGGCCTTCATCTTTGAGCGCTTGAATGGAAAGGGGGCCGAAGATCTCTTCTGGGGTGGAAAACCGGGTCATCAGATACTCAAAAGCGCGTGCGTTTTGGAATGCAAATTTGATCCGACGCGCGATAAGGCTTTTGGCTATTCCCGGGGGGCCAAGAAGAAAAATGCTCTCTCCACATAATGCGGCTAGCAGGCACAGGCGAATAGCTTGCCGTCTTTCATATAGTCCGCTTTCTAGATGCTGACCTAACTGGGATATTTTCTCGACCAATTGCATAGTATGGACACCAAGGATTGAAGAGTTACCTTCCTTTATTTATAGATAAAATTCACCCTATGCAAAGATTTTGATGATAAGTTATTTTTTCCCTTTATTTATCTTCCCCATTAAACGTTTCTATGATGATCACATTTTTATATTAATCATATTGTCTTTGATGGTTAGCTTTATATGATGACTGTTTAGCGAAACGTTTCGCTAAACAGTTTATAAAAATGAAAAAAGGCGTTTTATTACATTCTGATATTTCAGCCGTTATTTCTCGTTTGGGACACACCGATCCGATTGCGATCAGTGATGCGGGGTTACCTATCCCGTCGTTGTGGCTTCCACTGGTTCCAAATCCGCTCAGGAAGCTGGTATTGGCATTATTCATCAAGAATTAAACCTCATCCCCCAACTAACGATTGCTGAAAACATTTTTTTGAGTCGTGAATTCGTCAATAAACTGGTAACTATTTTCTCCGTCATGGCATAAAGTGCCACTATCAGTGCTAATTAAGGGCAATGTTATCAGCCATATTGCTTCTGACAGCCGTTTGTTTAGGTGCTAAAATGGTCGCTGATTATGATCGCACAAAAGGGATGAATGTTATGCAGAACTTGCTGACAGTTCATCCGTCAGTACAAGCTGTTTTCGCTCAAAATGATGAAATGGCTCTTGGTGCATTGCGAGCGTTGCAGGCAGCCGGTAAAGAAGAGGTGTTGGTTGTCGGATTTGATGGCACTGACGATGCTCTTAAGGCTGTACAGAGTGGTAAATTGGCAGCAACGATCGCACAGCGTCCGGATCAGATAGGTATCATTAGTGTTCAGACTGCGGACAAAGTGCTAAAAGGTGAAAAAGTTGATGCCATCATTCCGGTTGAGCTGGAATTAGTTGTGAAGAAATAATCAACATTATTCATGCAGTCATTAATTTTTATGGCTGCATTATTTTTACACAGGAATAAATGTAATGCGTGTGGCAAAACTGGTTGTGATGGGTAGCATCAATGTAGATCACATATTGAATCTCAACTCTTTTCCCCAACCAGGGGAAACAGTGAGAGGAGAACAATATAAGGTTGCCTTTGGAGGAAAGGGGGCAAACCAGGCCGTTGCTGCTGGTCGTTGTGGTGCTGACATTACATTTATTGCTTGCGTTGGCCAAGATGATGTCGGCATACGTGTTTGCCAACAGTTGGCGAAAGATAATATCAATACTTCCTCAATTGAGGTGATTGAAGGGGAAACAACGGGCGTTGCTCTGATTTTTGTCAATCGGCTGGGTGAAAATGTTATTGGCATTAATGCCGGGGCGAATGGGAAGCTAACGCCTAATTATTTCCTTCGTCATGAACAGATTGTCAAAGAAGCTGATGCATTGTTATTGCAGCTTGAAACGCCATTGGAAACCGTACAACTTGCTGCTGAAACGGCCAAGAAACATCATGCTAAAGTGATCTTGAATCCAGCACCGGCACAGAAAATCTCAGATCAATTACTGTCGCTGGTGGATATTATCACGCCGAATGAAACTGAAGCGGAATATTTGACTGGCATTGCCGTAAAAGATGATGTTGGCGCGAAAAAAGCCTCTCAGGCCTTACATCATAAAGGCATAGAAACGGTCATTATCACATTGGGTAGCCGAGGCGTATGGCTGAGTGAGAAAGGTAAGGAAGGGAAAATTGTTCCTGGATTTAAAGTAAAAGCGATCGACACAATTGCTGCTGGGGATACATTTAATGGCGCCTTGGTAACAGGATTGCTGGAAGAAAACACAATGTTGTCTGCTATCCGCTTTGCTCATGCGGCGGCAGCGATTGCCGTTACGCGTCAGGGAGCACAACCTGCGGTTCCGTGGCGGAATGAAATTGACGCATTTCTATCTGAACAGGATTAACCGTGGCTACCATGAAGGACGTTGCCCGTCTGGCGGGCGTCTCAACATCAACAGTTTCTCATGTGATTAATGGCAATCGTTATGTCAGTGAAAACGTGAAAAAGAAAGTCAATGCAGCGATTGAGGAATTGAATTATGCGCCGTCTGCTTTGGCAAGAAGCTTGAAAATAAACCAAACCAAACCAAACCAAAACCATTGGTATGTTGGTTACAGCCAGTGATAACTCTTATCCATCAACCCAAGGATGAATTGGGTAAGCCTGCTTTATCGAATGAAAAATCCAGAAAGCGAACCAAAGCAACTGATTTTGACACCTAAATTGATTGAGCGAAGTTCTGTAGCAAGTCGCTAACGGGTTCATTTCTTCTTAATTAAGTTATTACCGTCTTCTTTATTCAGTAATAGAAAAACAGTAGAAGAAATCAAGGTAATCACTCCCATCGTGATTAAAGTATAGTGGAAATGGTTGATGGCTGAACCATATTCCATTGACTCATAAAATCGCAGAACTGCCGCACTGATGGTCACCCCAAAACTGATGGATAACTGTTGAGTGACTGATAACAGGCTATTACCGGCACTGGCATTGTTATCATTCAGATCAGCTAAAGTGATTGTATTCATCGCTGTGAATTGTGTGGACATGACTACTCCCAATATAAAAAGAGGAATTATCAAAAATATGATGGGGAGTTCCGGTGTTTGTAGCGAAAATTGTGAAATCATTATGCCAATAATAATCGTGACCCAGATGAGTGTTTTTCGATATCCAAAGCGAGTCAGTATCTTGGTGACAAAAGATTTGGCTAAAATTGAACCAATTGCATTTGGTGCCATCATGACGCCAGCAATGACTGCTGGAAATCCAAACCCCACTTGGAGCATTAAAGGAATAATAAATGAAAGCGAGCCAGTACTTAGCCGAGTAGCAATATTGCTGGCGATGCCAATTGAAAATGTACGTGTCTGGAACAACTGGAGATTAATGAGGGGATTTGAGTGTCTTTTTGCATGGAAGACATACCCTAATAACATAATGATACCGCTACAAAATAAAGTAGGGGAAAGATCACCAGAGAATGTCTGATCTCCAAATAAATCAAAACTGACTGAAATCATCACCAGGCCCATACTAAACAACGTGAATCCCAGAAAATCGAAAGGGCATTTGGGCATAGTTAAATTAGGCATATTCTTTCTGGCGTAAATGATACCTAATAAACCAATGGGAATATTGATGATGAAAATCCAGTGCCATGTTGCATAAGTGACTAACAATCCGCCAAACATTGGACCCAAAATTGGGCCTAATAACCCTGGCATGGTGACAAAATTCAAAATAGGTAGCAGTTCACTACGTGGATATGATCTTAATAGAGCCAGGCGCGCAACGGGCATCATCATAGCTCCACCTATACCTTGAATAACTCTGGATGCAACTAAGAAAGAAAAATTAGGCGATAGCGCACAAGCAAGCGAGCCTAAAGAAAAGAAGAAAACAGCATAAATGAATACCGTACGAGTACCAAATCTATCGGCAAGCCACCCGCTTACGGGAATGAGCATTGCTACAGTTAAAGTATAACTGACAATAGCGGGCTGCATTGCCAGTGGAGAGTGATCAAGACTTTTTGCAATTGCCGGTAGCGCGGTGTTAAGAATTGTGGAATCTAAAGACTGCATAAAAAAAGCCATCGCTGCAATCCAAGGTAACCCCGACATATTGCGTGCGGATTTGACCATCAGATATCCTGTTTATTTTTTAATGATAGTGAATACATAATGTCTCACTATACCAAATTCAACCAGTTATTGGTTGTTAATCAACCAATAACTTCCTCTGGGGCCAATTGACAGTTGTCGTAGGCAATTGCACAACAATCATTGTATAAGAACTTTGCCTCTATGATTGTTGCTTAAATCCTCAATTTTAGGATGTAAAACATGCAAAATTACCGTTTTTGTTGAAAAAAACCACGAACAGAAAAAAAATCAAAAAAAACTATTGTCAGCGCT
>NZ_JBEBMB010000119.1:0-11052 GCF_040081915.1 Xenorhabdus sp. SGI240 | reverse complement strand
GTGCCCAGCACTTCTCGATAGTAAATTGTCCGGCGAGTTGACCAATCACGGTTTCAATTAAACGGTCGCGGTAGGAATAGCCGTTACCGGCTACCCCCCGCACAGATCCGGACGTGCGCTACTAACGCATCCGGCTCCTACCTTGGGTGTTTGACGTAAAAGCGTTGCAAAGGATAAGGATGCACTATTCGAGGAGACGGGATTGATGTGATGTGATGGACGCCCCCTTTTTCAGTAGAAAACAGTGCCATCTTTTCTCCGATGTACTGAATTGCGGGAGAACATCTCATGAATACGATCAAAGTCGTTGGCATTGACCTCGCCAAAAACGTTTTTCAAATCTGTGTCTGGATGGAAGACGGTTCTGTTGCTGCGAACCGAAAAGTCTCACGACAAAAATTACTGGATGCCATACGGACTTTTCCACCGGGAACCTTCATTGCCATGGAAGCCTGCGCGACTTCCCATTATTGGGGCCGGACATTGCAGGCTATGGGTTATCATGTTCAACTTATTCCCACCCAGCATGTCAAAGCGTTTAGTCATCATCAAAAAAATGATGCTAATGATGCACTGGCTATCTGCGAAACAGCCTGTCGGCCCGGTCTCCATTTTGTTCCCATCAAAACCGTAGAGCAGCAAGATATCAAGGCGTTGCGCAGTGCCCGGCAGCTTATGGTGGAACAACGTACCGCCCTCGCCAACCAAATCCGGGCTTTTCTTGCCGAACAGGGATTCGTAGTGCCTGCGGGTATTCAGAAACTGCAGCAATATCTGCCTGACATTCTGGAAGACAGTGATAATACTCTATCCGGTGTGCTGCGCCGTTTATTACATACACTGTGGGGATCACTGCAGGATTTGAACATCGGCATGCATGAAATGGATAACGAAATTGCAGCACTGGCTCGTCAGCAAACGGGTTATGAACATTTACTGACCATTCCCGGTGTCGGTCCCCTTATTGCCGCTGCTTTCGTGAGTGAAGTCAGTTCACTCCAATTTGCCAATGGCCGGCAACTTTCAGCCTGGTGTGGCCTGGTTCCCCCGACAACATAGTTCCGGAGGAAAGAGTCGGCTCTCCTCCCTGAGCAAACATGGAAACCGTCATCTTCGAACGTTAATTATTCACGGTGCCCGTGCAGTGATGCGCTGTGTTCAAAAACGGCATGACCGTTTAGGGGAGTGGCTGAAGACATTGATTGCCCGATGCGGATTTCTGAAAGCGACGGTGGCGTTAGCTAACAAACTGACCCGGATTATCTGGCGTGTTTTGAAGGAGGGCGTGGATTTTAATATGCAGAAAGCTTTTTGATCCATTAATTGAGTAAGTGAGTCAAAACAGACGCATTATCGAGTTTGCAAACATTGATGAGAAAACGGCTACCGTCCCTGTCATAACCTGAATTGGACCAAGGTAGTGACATACCGATGCATGTGATAAGGAAACAGGGCGCGGATGACATCATGGCACGGGCAAGTGAGTCCATAACGATGCCGGATATATGGTCGCAAACCGTTCTATTCAATGCTTGCACAGCCGGGAGCGTCCATATATGGTCCAATGATTTTGGTCACCGTTATAGAGGTGATATTCTCACTTCAACACGCAAAATAGGTGACATGATGAAAAGACGTTTCAGCCCCGAATTTAAACTGGAATCTGCCCAGCTAGTCCTTGACCAGCATTACAGCATAAGAGAAGCGGCGAAGGCGATGAATGTGAGTAAATCGGCAATGGAATCTTGGGTTCGCCAGTTAAAACAGGAGCGACAAGGCCAATCACCCAAAGCCTCACCCATCACGCCGGAGCAAATTGAAATACGCGAACTGAAGAAGAAACTGCAACGCCTTGAAATGGAAAACGATGTATTAAAAAAAGCCTCAGCACTCTTGATGTCGGACTACATGAACAGTTCTCGTTAATCGAGCAATTCAGAGTGCATTATCCGGTGGCTTCTCTTTGCCAACTGTTCGGGGTTCATCGCAGTAGTTATCAGGCCTGGCACAAGCGAATCAAGCGGCCAGACTCTGCTCGCGTAACGCTAAAAAGCCGGGTTCGTGAAGCCTTTAACAAAAGTCACGGTTCTGCCGGAGCACGAACGATTGCCTCGATAGTTACCCGTGAGGGGATCCCATTAGGCCGATAGCGGGCCGGAAAACTCATGGCTGAACTCGGGCTGGTCAGTCGTCAACAACCCAAACATCGGTATTCACGAAAGGAGCAGGAACATGTTGATATTCCAAACCATCTTGATCGCCAATTTGCTGTTACGGAACCTAATCAGGTTTGGTGTGGTGACATCACTTACATCTGGACAGGTCAACGTTGGGCGTATTTAGCGGTGGTTCTCGACTTATTTGCGCGTAAACCCGTCGGTTGTGCGATGTCATTTTCGCCCGACGCTGAGTTAACGAAGAAAGCCTTAACAATGGCATTTGAATCAAGAGGAAAGCCACAAGGTGTGATGTTTCACAGCGATCAGGGATGCCAGTATACCAGCAAAGCATTTAGGCGATTATTACAGCAATATGGTATCAAACAAAGCCTGAGCCGACGGGGAAACTGTTGGGATAACAGCCCAATGGAGCGGTTTTTCAGGAGCTTGAAAAGCGAATGGGTGCCTTTAGAGGGATATGCAAATTTTATGGCAGCCAGATATTCAATCACCCAGTATATAACAGGTTATTACAGTCAGCTTCGCCCTCACTGGTATAACAACGGATTAACCCCCAATGAATCAGAAAGATTATTTTGGGAAGCCTCTAAGTCAGTGACCAATTTTTATTGACCACTTCACCGCCCCTCATGTCGAACCTTAATGACGATACAGTCAAGATAAACAATAGGGTATAGGCCATCCAGCGGGCGATTTTGCCACTCAGTGACTTGCTCCAGTACGGCGTCAGTGACCTTTGAGATGAGCGTGGGCGATACATCCGCGTCGTACATTTCTTTGAAGGCGGCAGCAATTTCCCGGGTCGTCATCCCCTTGGCATACAGCGACAAGATCTGATTGTCCATGGCCGTGATCCGGGTTTGATGCTTCCTGACCAGTTGAGGCTCAAACACGCCTTCCTGATCACGGGGAATACGTAATTCCAAAGGGCCATCATTGCTCATGACCGTCTTTGATGAATAGCCATTGCGAGTATTGGTGCCTGTTTTGGTGCTATTTTTCTCGTGGCCGAGATGTTCAGTCAGTTCGGCATTCAAGGCGGTTTCAACGGTTAATTTTTTGAGCAAACGGGAAAGCTGACTGAGATCATCAGGGGTTTTGAGATTCTTAGCCAATTCAGTTGCAAGAGCCTGTAACTGTTTGTCGTCCATAAGTTCACCTTCTTTTGAGGGTTAATTAAACATATCAAAATCGGGCAATTACACAAATCTATGTACAGGCTCTTTTCAATCCGAATTTTTCCAGTCGCCGACTCAGTGATGCCTGACAGTTCAGTGCATCCTGCGGGTGCTGGAAGCCCAGTACCGCATCAGCCCTTACAGGGCTTGAAAATGTGATCGGTGACACGGATCGTTCATGAAGACTTGCGCGATCAGATTTTACAAAAAAGCCTGCAGTGAATGGGCCTTAGCAAAAATTATGGTTCTGTCGCCGAGTTAACAGAGTGCTCCACACTTTTTTACGCTCTCCGGAAGCAACGCTGCGGATACAATCGTTGAAACCTTCTCAAGCAGCGCATCAACCTCCACCAATATGCGCTCATCATTCAGCCGATTGAGAAACTCTACTTTACCCTTAGAAAAATCACGGCCGATAACGATCCGCAAAGGCAAACCGAGGATATCCGAATCTTTCAGTAGCTCTCCAGCCGAGCCTTTGCGGTCATCAACCAGTACTTCTACGCCTTTTTCGGCGAGTGACACCGCAAGTTTCAAGGCTTCAGGCTGCAACGCGGCTTTCAGCGCGACCAAATGAACATGGAACGGCGCAACTTGCAATGGCCAAATCAGCCCCGTTTGCGGATCGCTGTTCTGATCGACCAATGCGGCGATAACCCGCGTAGTGCCAATGCCATAGCACCCCATCTGGAAAGGACGGAAAGTCTGCGTGCTGTCATTGACGCCGGCGTTAAGCGCCCTGGAGTACTTGTCGCCCAGTTTGAAAATATGTCCGATTTCAACGCCGCGGCACTGTTTAAGCGGGATGCCGTCCGGCCCCAGTTCTCCCACTTTTGCCTCGCGAATATCAATGTACTCGGGTAAAGGAAAATCTCGGCCCGGCTTAACTGACAGCGCGAATTTGTTTGGCTCACCGGCTCCAGTCAGTAACGACATCAGCCCCTCAAGACTTTTATCGGCCACCATTTTAAGATCCGCGACAGCGCCGAATGGTCCAAGGAAAGCAGGTTTAGCCGCAATGAGGCTATTGATTTCAGCATCGTCGACCAGTACCGCTTCCAGGCCGCCAAACGCGTTCGCAAGTTTGACAAGACTCACAGCGCCATCACCTCGCATCAATACGGCAACGCGCTCTTTGCTGCCCGCATGGTGAATGTCATACAACGCCGTTTTCATCGTCGATGACGGAGAAAACCCATACTCCGCCGAGACTGCTTCCAGCGTGCGATGATTCGCTTCAACAATGCGTTTTTCCGCCTCCGGCACTCGGATCGGTTCAGCCGGCAGGGAGGCCGCCTTTTCCAAATTGGCCGCATAGGTATCATTGAACAGCAGCGTGTCTTCGCCGGCTTCGCTGATCGACATGAACTCTTCTGAACTGGCCCCGCCTATCGCGCCGCTGTCCGCCTGAACGGTAATGTAATTGAGGCCTAACCGCTCAAAAATAGCCTGGTACGCTTGACGCATCTTCTGATAAGAAACGTCCAATCCCGCTTCGTCGATGTCGAAACTATAGGCATCCATCATGATGAATTCACGGGTTCGCAGCAGACCGGAGCGCGGACGCACTTCATCGCGAAACTTCATATTTTGCTGGAACAAAATAAGCGGCAGCTGCGCTGAAGACACGATCATTTTCTTCGCCATGTCGCATACCGCTTCCTCCGCCGTAGGCGACAAACCGAACTCTCTTTCTTTGCGATCTGTCAGTTGGAACATCAATTTTTCGTGGCGATACACGTCCCAACGGCCCGACTGTTTCCAAAGCTCGGCGTTCTGAAGAATTGGCAGCCGGACCTGGCTGCCCCCTTCCTTGGTGATCTCTTCGGCAATCAACGCTGAAACTTTTTGCTCGACGCGATACATCAAGGGAGAAAAGTAAAAAATGCCGGCCGCATGCTGGAAAAGATAACCGCCTCGAAGCAACCAAGCGTGAGAAATTGAATCGACGCCAGCAGGCTTCTCTCGCGCCACACGGATCCCCATTTGCGACGCCAAAAGCACAGAGGCCATGTTTTCTCCTTTACTCAATTAATATATAATGTTTCAAGCTAGCATATTACTCGTCAGCAAGCCACCTGTACCGCTCCAGCATGGCCTGCAGCCAGGCTGACGAATACAACCACGATCGTCCGCATAGTTTTAATGGTGGACTTTCACCGGTTGAATATGAAAAGCAGTGGGAAGAGGCTAAAAATGTGTCCAGTATTTCTTGACCACTACATTTTTAGTGCATACGGAATTGCCTGACAAATCACTGTGCGTTAGCCTCCAATCACCCTGTTCATATACTGCTGCTAGGATAAAGGCAGTTTTCATGACATAGATTTTCAGGATGAAGTATCAGATTGAACAAGTGCCTTTGGATGTTCATTATATCGCCAATTTAACAAAGTGCCCCACGGTTTTTTATGGTCTCCTAAATGCGGTGGTGCTCTGGAACACGCTCTATATGCAGGAGGCTCTGTCACATCTTCGTAGTGCTGGTGAAAATCCGAGCAATGAAAATATAACCTGCCTATCTCCTTTGATGCACGGTCATATCAACATGCTAGGACACTATACTTTTATATTGTCAGAGGGAATTAGAAAAGGAGAATTGAGGCCACTAAATAATATTAATTTAAACAACGGATTATCTTCTTAACGTGGTTTTTTACATCATTGGACCTCAAACCCCTCAATAGGTTTACAAAAAGTATGCTCGCGCCCAGAGTTGCCGACAGAAGGGGATTTTGAAAAGTCATTTAGTGAAGGATTACAATAACACTAATAGTTTATTAGATAATTAAGTTATCAAGTTTAATTATTAATTTTATTATAAGATAAAGGAAAAGTAATTATTTCACATTAACAGAAATAATTATATATAATCATTATGTGTTTTAATTTAATTATAAATATATTCTTATTTTACATGCGGGGAAAAATGAATATTCATAGTAGAACACCAAATTTCGGCGATATTGATAGCATAGTAAAAATTCTTTCGGTAACATCTAATAATGGTGAATCTTTTGATAAGGATTTACATCTCTATTCATTGATAGAAAAACCTTGGGGATTTGAATATCGAGTTTATTGCGATTCAGTATTTGACGTCTGGAAGTTACATATATATCCACGAGAAAAAACCTCTATGCATTGCCATATCCAAAAAGATACTGTTCTTATTTGCTTAAGTGGTAGAGGTGTTACAAAATTTATTGATGGTGATGAATTGCAGATATCCACAGGCCAAGTAATTTATATAGAACGGGGTGTTTTTCACCAAACTATTTCTACAGGTAGTGGAGAACTTGAGTTGATTGAGGTGGAAAACCCCAGAAATAAGTTTGACTTACTGCGTTTATCAGATGATTATGGCCGAGCCATTCAATCATATGAAAAAAATAGTCTTAGTCATGACTTACTGTCCCCTCTTACGTTAATTTTACCAGGAACATATATTCGTTATTTTGACATGAAATCCAAGTTTTCTTTTTCTTTTGAAAAACTAGATCTTGATATATTAAATAGTGAGAATGTTTTATTTATTGTTAGTCTCAGCATTGATAGTCATCTGTTAGGGAAAATAAATATTTTTTTAAAAAAAGATGTCAAAATTCTTAATCATATTGGCCAAAAAGTATTAGTGATATCAGAGATAAATAAATAGAGGTGTGCGATATGTCAGATAAATTTAAAGTGGTTATTATTACTGGTCCAGGATTTCAAGATCATGACCTTATTTATAGTTATTATAGATCTATAGAAGAGGGGTATGATGTTTCTATTGCAACTAAAGATGGAGAATCTGTAATTGGGAAATATGGAATATCTGTACCTATGGATAAACGGGCAAAGAAAAATATTACATTTGACGACTTGATTGAAGATAAATTTGATCTCGTTATTCTTACAGGGGGACATGAGGCACCTGATCGAGTACGGCAGGATCAACGAGTAAAAAATTTTGTATTTAATATGGCTAATCAAGGAAAAGTAGTAGCAGGATTATGCCACGGTCCTTGGATTATGATTTCCGCAGGAATCATGAAAGATAAATTAGCCTGTGCTTACGTAGGGCTAAAAGATGATATGATTAATTCTGGAGCTAATGTTATTGAGGCTGATGTAGTTGTTGATAAAAACATAATCACATGTTCATATTATTCTGAGTGCGGAAGATTTATGAAAGAAACTGTTTCAGCTGTTAAAAGATGGAGTAAAGGAGAAAAATTAACAGAACCATTGGTGGTATGATATATGGTTATTGCACTTGATTTTGACGGGGTAATTGTCGATAGCATTGATGAATGCCTTCTGGTCTCTTGGAATGTCATTAATGGAAATGGGCATCAACAATTTAGTAAAGATACTTTGAAATCTATTCCACCAGATTTTATAAAATCATTTCGTAATTATAGATGTTATATGAGACATGATGGACATTTTATTGTCCCTTATTATTTAAAGGATAGTGATATAGAAACTAAGTCCAGTTTCGAAAAAATTTATTCAAAAATACCTCAGATCGATAAAGATAATTTCAGGAATATGTTTAGAGAATATAGAAATAATGTCCGTGATATTTATCCTGAAATATGGACTTCACTACATAAATTTCTTGTGGATATTAATGATATATTAAAAATTACAAATACTATAAGTATAGTCTCAGGAAAAGACCTAGGGTCTATACATTTTTTATTAAGAAGAATGGGTATTGAATTTCCAGCTTCAAAGATATATGGAGGAATGACTTCCAAATTTGAGTTATTAAAAACAATTCAAAATGAAGCCCGTATTCAAAAAAAATAATTCATTTTTATAGATGATAATTTAGATAATATCAAAGAAGCAATTAATAATGACATTCCTTCTATATGGGCTGAATGGGGCTATAATACTAAAGAACAATTTAGTGAAGCAAAACAGCTTAGGATATCTTCTTTAAAGAAAAAAGACTTAAAAGATTTCATCGAGATATTTCATTCATGAAATAGGATAAAATATGTTAAAAAATGTCAAAAAAGCTTTAATTATCGTGACATCACATGCCGCTTTAGGTGAAACGGGAAGGAAAACCGGATTTTATTATGAAGAACTTGCTACACCTTATTGGGAGTTTGTTAAAGCAGGATATTCTGTTGATATAGCTTCTATTAACGGAGGAATCGCACCCGCTGATCCTGGTAGTATAAAAAGCCCCGATAAGCAATCAAAATATGTAAATAATTTTCTTAATGATAAAAACTGTATGAATAAGATCAATACCACAAAATCTATTTTGGATATTGATCCTAAAAATTATCAGATAGTTTTTCTTCCTGGTGGTCACGGTACTATGTGGGATTTTGCTCAATCGGAGGATCTAGCGACATTACTTAGCAAGTGTTATCAAAATGGCGCGATACTTGGTTCTGTATGCCATGGCGTTGCTGGATTATTAAATGTAAACACTGTTGATGGTATTCCGATTGTCAAAAATAGGAGAGTTAACTCTTTTACTGCATCTGAAGAACAGGATGCAGGTTTATACGATGTAGTTCCTTTTATTCTTGAAACTGAATTGAAAAAACGTGGCGCACATTTTGAATGTGCAGATAATTTTGAGCCCTATGTAGTATCTGATGATCGTTTGGTAACTGGTCAAAACCCAGCATCATCTGGCTTAGTAGCTGCAGCTGTTCTTAAGGCAGCTAATCATTTTTATAATAATAAGGAGTAATGATATATGGCTAAAGAAATTCTTTGTGGGTTCGGTGTTGATGCAGTTGCTGGCTGGTTATCTTCATATGGTGGCGAAGATTCTCCAAGTGATATTTCACGCGGAATGTTTGCTGGTGAAATAGGTGTTCCTAGGCTTCTTAATTTATTTAAAAAATTTGATATCCCCACCACTTGGTTTATTCCTGGACATTCAATTGACACCTTCCCTGAACAAATGAAAATGGTTGTAGATGCTGGTCATGAAATTGGTATACACAATTATAGCCATGAAAATCCTATTGATATGACGCCTGAGCAAGAAAGGATTGTCTTACAAAAAAGTATTGATATGGTGACTAAATTATCTGGGAAAAAACCAACTGGATATGTAGCTCCTTGGTGGGAGTTTTCCCCATCAACTACCGATTTACTTTTAGAGCATGGTATCAAGTATGATCATTCTCTTATGCATAATGATCATCTACCATATTATGTGCGTAAAGGTGACTCTTGGACAAAAATTGATTATACCAAACATCCGGATGAATGGATGAAGCCGTTAATTCGAGGAAAAGAAACTGAGCTTATAGAGCTTCCAGCTAGTTGGACTGTAGATGATATACCTCCATTTATGTTTATGAAAAGTAAAGCAAATAGTCAGGGTTTTATGAATCCTCGTGATATTGAGCAACTATGGCGTGATCAGTTTGATTGGGTATATCGGGAAATGGAATATGGAATTTTTACATTTACTATTCATCCTGATGTCTCCGGTAGACCTCATGTATTGATGATGCTTGAAAGGCTCTTGACACACATGTTAGGACATCCTGGCGTAAAATTTATGACACTCAATGATATTGCGGACGATTTCAGAAAAAGAAACCCTCGGTAATTATGAACCCGGTGTATAAATATCTATACACCGGTTATGTCATATAGCGAATTTCATACTCTATTCAATTCGACACTCCTTCAAGATAGCTAAACCTATCGCTTCATTGAATTATAGGGTGTCCGTTTTAATTTGGGGGTATTACACAAAGTAACCTCGCAGTGCTAAATTAATTATATGCTCTTTAACATATAGTACTCTTGGGTGTCGTAATGCACTTTTATTCCATACAAGATAGAATTGATTTTCTGGAATGTTATCTTCATCATTTATTTTTACAATTTTTCCACTTTTTAATCCATTTTTACATAAATATTCAGGCATAACACTCCATCCGTTACTTTCACTTATAATTCGCTCAATGATTCTTAAATCAGAGATGGTAATTGTCGGTAAAATATTAGCATCAGTGCCAAATGCTAACTTATAATAATCTCTTATTAATGGTAATTGATTATTATAGGATATCAATGGATATCTTTCTAATATTTCTGGAGTGACTGTTCTTTTCTTTAATTCAGTAGCTATAGATGCTGATATCACTATGACAAGTTTTTCTTTTCCAATGATTTCAAATCCAAATTTATTTTCATCTGGGCGAGAAGTTGTAAATGCTAAATCGCTGTCTCCATCATTTAGGTTGGAATAAATTTTCTCTCTATCGCCGAAAGACAATTTAAATCTAAGCTGTTTATTTTTAATTGAGGATAAAATATTAGAAAATTTTGCCCATAAAAAATCTGCAGGACCAATAATCTTCACAACACCCTCAATTTTTTTCGATCTTCCTCGAAGAAGTGAAAGTTTAACTTCTATTGCATCTAAGTGAGTTGCGATTTGAAGTGCAAGGTCATCAGCCTCTGCAGTAGGTATAACCCCATGAGAACGACGAGTAAATAATATACTACCCATAAATGATTCGAGGGAATGTATATGTGTAGATACAGCGGGTTGGCTGATACCCAGTCTTGTTGCTGCTTTTGAAATTGAGCCGGATCTATAAACATCGAGAAAGCTACGTAATTGAATAAGATAACTCATAGACATTGATCCTTTTGGAAACAAAATTGAGCTAATTAATGAGATAAACGCGATGCTCGACTTT